>CALMRL010000399.1 GCA_937873345.1 uncultured Beijerinckiaceae bacterium
GTGCCAGCCCAACGGCGACGTTCGCCGGCGCGCCCCCCGCCGCCTTGACCAGGGTGCGCGCCGTGGCGAGGCTGTCGCCGCTCGCCGCCGGCACCAGGTCGATGAGGATTTCGCCGAGGCACACCACGTCGACCATCGCCGCCCTCCCGCTTCCTGCACCGTCGTCTACGCGGATGCCCCGATCGCCGAAAGCGAGTCGCCAGGCTTCGCAGACCGAGAGCTGCGACGGTTTCGCGCCGCCCTCGTCTTTTCGCCGGATGCCGGCGCATGCGACTTGCATTCGGGCGGCGCCCACGCTCACTGGCGCGGATGGATGTCGTGAAGCCGCGAAACGAGGACGACGTGCTCGCCGCCGTGCAGGCGGCGCGCGACGACGAGGTGCCGGTCGAGGTCATCGGCCACGGCTCGAAGCGCGGCTTGGGGCGCGCGGTCTCGGCGGAGCGGCAGATCGACACGAGCGGGCTCACCGGCATCACCCTCTACGAGCCGGCCGAGCTGGTGCTCTCCGCCCGTCCCGGCACGCCGCTCGCCGATATCGCCAAGCTGCTCGACGAGCACAACCAGGAACTCGCGTTCGAGCCGATGGACCCGTCGAAGCTCTGGCCCGGCAACTCCGCCGGGACGCTCGGTGGAACGGTGGCGGTGAACGCCGGCGGCCCGCGCCGCATCAAGGCCGGTGCCGCCCGCGACCACCTGCTCGGCTTCCGCGCGGTGAGCGGGCGCGGCGACATCTTCAAGTCCGGCGGCCAAGTGATGAAGAACGTCACCGGCTACGACCTTTCGAAGCTGATCGCCGGCTCGCATGGCACGCTCGCCGTCATGACCGAGGTTACCGTGAAGGTGCTGCCCCGCGCCGATACCGAGCGCACGCTGATCCTGCGCGGCCTCGACGAGGCGGCGGCGATCGCCGCGCTGAACGAGGCTTCGGGCCTGCCCTACGAGACGTCGAGCTTCGCCTGCCTGCCCGACGGCAGCTGGGCCGGGCTGGAGCCTGGCTGCTGCCTCGCGCTGCGGCTCGAAGGACCGGCCGTGTCGGTGAACCGCCGCTTCGAGGAGCTGGCGAACTACTTCGGCGGGCGCGGCACGGTCGGCGACCTCGACGAGCGCGCGTCGCGCCTGTTCTGGGGCGTGCTGCGCGATGCCGAGCCGGTCGCCGGCGTAGCCGGCGCGGTTTGGAAGGTCTCGGTCGCCCCCTCGCAGGGATCGGCCGCCGTGGTCGCGCTGCGATCGGCGGGCTTGACGCTGGAACGCTGGTACTACGACTGGGCCGGCGGCCTGATATGGCTGGGGCTCGGCACGGTCGGCGAGGACGCAGGCGCAGCGACGATCCGCTCCGTGCTCGCGGGCTTCGACGGCCACGCCACGCTGATGCGAGCCGACGAGGCGGTGCGCGCGGCCGTGCCGGTGTTCCATCCCCAGCCCGAGCCGCTCGCCGCCCTGTCGCGGCGGGTGAAGGCGAGCTTCGACCCCCTCGACATCCTCAACCGGGGCCGCCTCGGCCTGCACGCCTGATCCCCGAGACAGAACCTATGCAAACCAGCTTCGCCCCCGACCTTCTCGAGCACCCCGCCTTCGCGTCGAGCGAGAAAATCATCCGCAAATGCGTGCACTGCGGCTTCTGCACCGCGACCTGCCCGACCTTCCTGCTGCTCGGCGAAGAGAACGATAGCCCGCGCGGCCGCATCTACCTGATGAAGGACATGCTGGAGAACAACCGCCCGGCCGATGCCCTGACGGTGAAGCACATCGATCGCTGCCTCTCCTGCCTGTCGTGCCTGACGACCTGCCCGTCGGGCGTGAACTACATGCATCTCGTCGACCACGCCCGCGCCCACATCAACAAGACCTACAAGCGTCCCTTGATGGACCGGCTGACGCGAACCGTGCTCGGGCTGATCCTACCCTATCCCGGCCGCTTCCGCCTCGCCCTGCAGGGAGCGCGATTGGCCAAACCGTTCGCCGGGATGTTTCCCAAGCGCTTCCACGCGATGTTCGGCATGGCGCCGGCTCATCTGCCCGCGCGGGGCACCAGCGACCGTCCGGCGGTTCATGCAGCGCAGGGCGCGCGGGTGAAGCGCGTCGCCCTGCTGACGGGATGCGCGCAGCGCGTGCTCGATCCCGCGATCAACGAGGCGACGATCCGGGTGCTGACGCGGCACGGCGTCGAGGTGGTGATCGTGAAGGGCGTGGGCTGCTGCGGCGCCCTGCAGCACCACATGGGCCAGGAGGAGGCGTCGAACGCCCTCGCCGCCTCCATCGTGCGGTCTGTGATGCGGGAGAAGCGCGAGCGCGGGCTCGACTACTTCGTCACCAACACCTCGGGCTGCGGCACCACGCTCAAGGACTACGGCTTCATGCTGCGCGAAGATGCAGCGTTGGCGAACGATGCGGCGACCCTCTCGGCGATGACGCGCGACGTGTCGGAGGTGCTGGCCGAGCTCGCCATCGTGCCGCGCCCCGACCAGCCGAAGCTGCGCGTCGCCTATCACTCCGCCTGCTCGCTGCAGCACGGGCAAAGGGTGACGCAGGCGCCGCCCATCGTTCTGCGCAAGGCCGGCTTCGAGGTGGTCGCCGTGCCGGAGGGCCACATCTGCTGCGGCTCGGCCGGCACCTACAACCTGCTGCAGCCGGAGATCGCGAATCAGCTCAAGGCGCGCAAGGTGGCGAACATCACCAGGATGACGCCCGATGTCGTCGCCGCTGGCAACATCGGCTGCATGGTGCAGATCGCCAGCGGCACGCGGACGCCGGTGGTGCATACGGTGCAGCTCGTGGACTGGGCGACGGGCGGCCCGAGGCCGGCCTCCGTGCCGACGTCGCCCGCCGCAGCGATCCCGGCCTGATGCGGGACCGTGTGCGGGGACTGGCGGCAGGCCGGCAAGCAGCAGCGCCGCAAGGC
>CALMRL010000400.1 GCA_937873345.1 uncultured Beijerinckiaceae bacterium
CCTCCATCCCGACGATGACCCGCGCCGCGACTACCGCGCGATCACCGACTGCTCCGGCGACCCGGCCGTGCTCGACCAGCTGGTCGCCCGCCTGGCGCCCGGCGGCGAGATCGTGCTCGCCGGCTTCTACAAGGAGCCGGTGTCCTTCACCTTTCCGCCCGCCTTCATGCGCGAGGCGCGGCTGCGCATCGCCGCGCAGTGGCAGAGGCCAGACCTGGAGCTGGTCGGTCAGCTCGCCGGCTCCGGCGCGCTGGTCCTCGACGACCTCGTCACCCACCGCGCCGACGCGCGCGATGCCGCGGACGCCTACACCACCGCCTTCGCCGACCCCGCCTGCCTGAAGATGATTCTCGATTGGAGAGCGATGCAGTGAACGCCTTCGCGCCCGTGCCCACCGACAACGTCGAGCCGATCGAGGAAGCGCCCGCCGCCCGCAAGACGCAGATCATCGCGATCTACGGCAAGGGCGGCATCGGCAAGAGCTTCACGCTGGCCAACCTCTCCTACATGATGGCGCAGCAGGGCAAGCGCGTGCTGCTGATCGGCTGCGACCCGAAGAGCGATACCACCTCGCTGCTGTTCGGCGGCAAGGCCTGCCCGACGATCATCGAGACCTCGGCCCGCCTTAAGGCGGCCGGCGCCGAGGTGACGATCTCCGACGTCTGCTTCAAGCGCGACGGCGTGTTCGCGATGGAGCTCGGCGGCCCCGAGGTCGGCCGCGGCTGCGGCGGCCGCGGCATCATCCACGGCTTCGAGCTGCTGGAAAAGCTCGGCTTCCACGACTGGGGCTTCGACTTCGTGCTGCTCGACTTCCTCGGCGACGTGGTGTGCGGCGGCTTCGGCCTGCCGATCGCCCGCGACATGTGCCAGAAGGTCATCGTGGTTGCCTCGAACGACCTGCAGTCGCTCTACGTCGCCAACAACGTCTGCTCGGCGGTGGAATACTTCCGCAAGCTCGGCGGCAACGTCGGCGTCGCCGGGGTGGTGATCAACAAGGACGACGGCACCGGCGAGGCGGCGGCCTTCGCCGAAGCCGCGGGCATCCCGGTGCTGGCGGCGATCCCCGCCCACGAGGACATCCGCAAGAAGAGCGCGAACTACGAGATCGTCGGCCGCCCCGGCGGGCGCTGGGCGGAGATGTTCGAGGCGCTGGCGGAGAACGTCGCCGAGGCGCCGCCGCAGCGTCCCACCCCTCTCAGCCAGGACGGGCTGCTCGGCCTGTTCTCCGGCGAGACGGTCGGCCGCGACGTGGTGCTGGTGCCGGCCACCATGGAGGACATGTGCGGCGGCACCTTCGTGCCCAAGCCGTCCCTCGAAGTCGTCTACGGCGCGGCGTGACCATGGAATACGACGCTCCGACCCACACCGAGGTGAGTGAAGAGCCCGTGGCCGCCTCGGCCGACGGCGCGGGCTGCCACGCCGGCCGCGAGGCGATGCACGCGGCGGCGGTCAAGGCCGGCAAGTCCGACATCCTCGCCCGCTATGCCGCCGACTATCCCCAGGGGCCGCACGACCAGCCGCAGTCGATGTGCCCGGCCTTCGGCTCGCTGCGCGTCGGCCTGCGTATGCGGCGCACGGCGACCGTGCTGTCGGGCTCGGCCTGCTGCGTCTACGGCCTGACCTTCACCTCGCACTTCTACGGCGCCCGGCGCTCGGTCGGCTACGTGCCGTTCAACTCGGAGACGCTGGTCACCGGCAAGCTGTTCGAGGACATCCGCGACGCCGTGCACGGCCTCGCCGACCCCGAGCACTACGACGCCATCGTCGTCACCAACCTTTGCGTGCCGACGGCGTCGGGCGTGCCGCTGCGGCTGCTGCCGAAGACGATCAACGGCGTGCGCATCATCGGCATCGACGTGCCGGGCTTCGGCATCCCGACCCACGCCGAGGCCAAGGACGTGCTGGCCGGCGCGATGCTCGCCTACGCCCGCGCCGAGGCCGAGGCCGGGCCGGTGGCGGCCCCGGACCGCATCGCGCAGGAGATCAAGGGCGCCGGCCGCTCCGACCGCCCCTCCGTGGCCCTGCTCGGCGAGATGTTCCCGGCCGACCCGATGGGCATCGCCGCGATGCTCGACCCGATGGGCATCGCCGCCGGGCCGGCCGTGCCGACCCGCGAATGGCGCGAACTCTACGCCGCGCTGGACTGCACGGCGGTGGCGGCGATCCACGCGTTCTACACCGCCTCGATCCGCGAGTTCCAGGCCGCCGGCCGGGCTGTCGTCGGCTCCGGCCCGGTCGGCGTCGAGGGCACCGCGGCCTGTCTAGACGCGATCGGCGCGGCCATCGGCGTGGCACAGGGCAAGGTCGACGCCGCGAAGCACCGCTTACTCCCCGCGATCCCCCGCGCGCACGCCC
>CALMRL010000401.1 GCA_937873345.1 uncultured Beijerinckiaceae bacterium
ATCGTCGACCGCGTCCGCTCGCGGCCCGTCGCGACGGCGGGGCGATCCCCCGTCCCGCGCGACGTCGCCCGGCATCCGCCGTGCCCCGCCGGCGTCGCGGGCATCGCCGATGGCGACGAGGTCGAGCGGCGCCTCGCCCTTCAGCACGGCTCGGCCCGCCTCGGTGACCCCCCAGATCTCGCTGTCGTGAGCGATCAGCTCCGCCGCTTGCAACTGCCGGAACACCGAGCGCCAGCCGGCGGCGTCGAGCTCCGAGCCGATGCCGAAGGTCGGCAGCGAATCATGGCCGTGCCGGCGCATCGCATCGGTGACCTTGCCGATCAGGATGTTGGCGAGATGGCCGGGGAAGAAGCGACCCGACGTGCGCAGCAGCGCCGACATCGCCTTCTGCGCGGCGACCGCGCCGTCGAACATCGGATGCGCGCCGTCGCAGATGTCGCAGAAGCCGCAAGGGCGCCCCGCCTCGCCGAAGGCGGCGAGCAGGGTCTGGCGGCGGCAGCGCGGCGTCTCGCAATAGGCGAGCAGCAGGGCGAGGCGGCGGTGCTCCAGCGCCTTGCGCTCGGGCGAGGCGTCGGACAGCGCGATCTGCCGCTCGCGCAGGCGGATGTCGCCCTCGCCCCACAGCATCAGCGTGTCGGCGCGCGCGCCGTCGCGACCGGCGCGGCCGATCTCCTGGTAGTAGCCCTCGATCGAGCCCGGCAGGTCGGCGTGGCAGACGAAACGCACGTCGGGCTTGTCGATGCCCATGCCGAAGGCGATCGTCGCGACCACCACCGTGCCCGGCGCGCTCAGGAACTCGTCCTGCGCGGCATGGCGCAGGTGCGCCTCCATGCCGGCGTGGTAGGCGAACGCCGGCACGCCATCGTCGGCAAGCAGGCCCGCCAGCTTCTCCGTGCCCTTCCGCGAGGAGGCGTAGACGATCCCGCTCGAGCCGCGCCGCGCTCGGATGAAGCCCTTGACCTGCCGGGCGAGGTCGCCCTTGCGCCGGACCGCGAGGTGCAGGTTCGGCCGATCGAACGAGGACACGAAGCGCCGCGGCTCGGTGCGGAACAGATTGGCGACGATCTCATCGCGCGTCTCCTCGTCGGCGCTCGCCGTCACCGCGATGATCTGCGGGCTTCCCAGCGCGTCGGCGACGGAACGCAGCTCCATGTATTCCGGACGAAAGTCGTGGCCCCACTGCGAGACGCAGTGCGCCTCGTCGATCGCGAGGCGGTCGCAGCCGCCCGCGCGCAACGCGTCGATCGTGCCGGGACGCAGCAGCCGCTCGGGCGAGACGTAGAGCAGGCGCAGCCGCCCGTTGCGCAAGGCGCCAAGGACGGCGGCATGCTCCTCGCCGCTGTTGCCCGAATGCAGGGCGCCGGCCGCGACGCCCCTGGCGGTGAGCTGGCGCACTTGGTCGCGCATCAGCGCGATGAGGGGCGACACCACCACCGTCAAACCGCCGCCGGCCACGGCCGGCAGCTGGTAGCACAGCGACTTGCCGGCGCCGGTCGGCATCACCGCGAGCACGCCGCAGCCTTCGAGGATCGCCGCGACGATCTGCTCCTGCCCCGGGCGCAGGGCGGCGAAGCCGAACACGCGGTGCAGCGCGTCCAGCACGTGCGCCGGCACCGGCTCGTCGGCCGCCGCAGCCGTCCCGGCCCGATCTCGCGGGGTCACGTGTCTCGGAGACTCAAAGGTAGCTCGACGCCATCGCCGGCTCTTCGTCCAACGTGTGCGCCATGAATTCAAGGGCCGAGCGCACGGTGTCGCGCGTCGCGGGGCCGCCGAGGCAGACGCGGACCGCCTCGCCCGGCGGGCCCTCGACGACGAAGGCGTCGCTCGTCACCACGCCGATGCCCGTCGTGCGCATCGGGCCGACGAAGGCCGAGCGCGTCCAAGGCCGCGGCAGCGGCACCCAGAGGTGGAACGACAGCGGGTCGGCGCGGAAGGTGCCCGGCCGCAGGATGGCGGCCGCGAGCTGCTGGCGCGCCAGCGTCTCCGCGCGGATGAAGCGCAGGATGGCGTCGGCCGTGCCGTCGGTGATCCAGCGCGTCGCCAGTGCCACGGTGAGCGGCGAGGCCATCACGCACGCCGCCCGCAGCACCGCCGCGAAGGGCCAGCCCGCGCGGGTGTCGGGCGCCACGACGTAGGCCATGCGGAGGCCGGCGCCGATGCATTTGGCGAGGCCGGCGATGTGCCATGTGATGTCGGGCGCGATCGCCGCCAGCGGGTGGACGCCGCGGCTCGGGATGAAGCCGTAGGCGTCGTCCTCGACGATCGGCACGCGGTGGCGGCGGGCGATCGCGGCGATCATCTCGCGACGCCCCTCGGGGATCGTCAGCGTGGTCGGGTTCTGCAGCGTCGGGTTGAGGTAGAGCGCCTTGGGCGCCAGCCGCCGGCAGCCGTCGGCGAAGGCGTCGGGATCGATGCCGTGCTCGTCCATCGGCAGACCTTTCAGCGTCAGGCCGAGCTGTGCCGAGATCGAGCGGACGCCGGGATAGGTGATCGCCTCGCACAGCACCGTGTCGCCGGGACGCGCCAGCATCGACAGGATGCCGGCGATCGCGGGATGCGCGCCGGGCGTCACGAAGATGCGTTCCTGCGAAGGCACCAGGGCGCGGCGGCCGAGCCACGCCGAAGCGGCATCCTTGTCGGCGCTTGTGCCGCCGAACCCCTGGTAGCGCAGCAGCCCGACCAGATCGCGCCCGACCGCGGCGAGGCCCTCGCGCATCCGCGCCAGGAGCTCGACATCGCTGGGCTCGGGCGGCAGGTTCATCGACAGGTCGACGGCATCGGGCCGCGTCGTGATCTCCGCGACGCGGGCGCCGCGGACGAAGGTGCCCTGGCCGACGTGCGACTCCACTAGGCCGCGGCGCCGCGCCTCGACGTAGCCGCGGGCGACGGTGGGGAAGTGGATCGCGAGACGCTCGGCAAGCTTGCGCTGCGGCGGCAGCCGGTCGCCACCGCTCAGCTTGCCCGATCGCACGTCGGCGGCGATGATGTCGGCGATGGCGAGATAGCGCGGCCTGCCGCTGCCGCTGAGGTCGGGACACCAGTCGCTCATCGGGCCGTCGATCCCCAACCCTTTGATCCGCGAAGCGCGATCCACCCTCCGCCGCTCGCAAGATGCCGGCCAATTGACTGCATGTTGTTGCATGTCGCGATGGCATCCACCGCCCCGCGTCTTCGTCAAAAATTCCGCTCCGCCCCCACCCGGCGCGCGATTAGGCAGCTGCGTGAACTGTTTGCCTGATCGCTGAGCATTATGCATAGCGGACACTTCGACCCTGATTGACGGGAACTGACTGCATCCATCATGCATGATCGCTCTGCGGCAGGGTTGCATGCAATTGGCACATGGGTTGCAGTATCGTATCGCATCCGACGCCTCACGGAGCCGTCGGGATGACCTGCAGCCGAGGACAAGCCGATGCCCGCAGTTACACAGCCCGCCCACAAGAAGGGCGACTTTCTGGTCGACTACGAGGACAAGAAGTTCGAGGACGTCAAAGCGCAACCTGGTGAAAAGGCGCTGATCACCTTCCACACCGTCGCCTTCGAGGGTTCGATCGGGTTGGTGAACCTGCTGCAGGCGACGCGCATCCTGCGCAAGGGTTTCGAGACCAGCGTGCTGCTCTATGGTCCCGGCGTCACGCTCGGCCTGCAGCGCGGCTTCCCGACGCTCGGCGACGAGGCCTTCCCCGGCCACCTCGCGATGAACAAGCAGGTCGAGAAGTTCATGAGCGAGGGTGGCAAGGTGTACGCCTGCCGCTTCGCCCTGCAGGCCCTGTACGGCCACGGCGAACCCTCGCTGATCCCGGGCGTGACGCCGATCAGCCCGCTCGACGTGCTCGACCTGATCCTGCTGCACCGCCGCGCCAACGCCTTCATGCTCAACACCTGGACGCTGTAAGGCGGCACTTCGGGGCGGCGGGCCAGGGCGCCCGCCGCGTCCACCGCGCGACTTCCAGCTCGCGTGATCACGAACAGAGCGAGGCCAAGCTCGAAGCCGATGGAAAAACGCATCGTCCGCGTCGCCGCCGTACAGATCGCTCCGGTCCTCGACCGTCCCGGCGGCACGCTTGACCGCGTGCTCGCCGCGATCGACGAGGCTGCAGCCAAGGGCGTCGGCTTCGCCGTCTTTCCCGAGACCTTCCTGCCGTACTACCCCTACTTCTCCTTCGTCGAGCCGCCCTTCGCCATCGGCGCGGCGCACCTCAAGCTCTACGAGGAGGCGGTGGTGGTGCCCGGCCCCGTCACTCGGGCCCTGGCGGCGGCGACGAAGCGCCACGCGATGGTGCTGGTGGTCGGCATCAACGAGCGCGACGGCGGCTCGCTCTACAACGCGCAGCTGGTCTTCGACGCCGACGGCACGATCGCGCTGAAGCGCCGCAAGATCACGCCGACCTACCACGAGCGGATGATCTGGGGGCAGGGTGACGGCGCGGGCCTCACGGTTGTCGACACGGCGGTCGGCCGCGTCGGCGCGCTGGCCTGCTGGGAACACTACAACCCTCTCGCCCGCTACTGCCTGATGGCGCAGGGCGAGGAGATCCACGCCGCGCAATTTCCGGGCTCGCTCGTCGGCCCGATCTTCGCCGAGCAGATGGAGGTGACGATCCGCCACCACGCGCTCGAAGCCGGCTGCTTCGTGGTCAACGCCACCGGCTGGCTCACCGACGAGCAGATCGCGGCGATCACCCCCGACGCGGTGAAGCAGAAGGGCCTTCGCGGCGGCAACTGCACGGCGATCGTGTCGCCCGAAGGCCGGCACGTGGTGCCGCCGATGGGCGCGGGCGAGGGCCTGCTCGTCGCCGACTGCGACATGGCGCTCGTCACCAAGCGCAAGCGGATGATGGACTCCGCCGGGCACTACGCCCGTCCCGACATGCTGCAGCTGCACGTCGACGTCCGCCCGACGACGATGCTGGTGCGTCACCCCGAGGGCCTCGCTGCCACCCGAGCCCAACCATCCTCTGCCGAGCCTTTCCCGGCCGAGCCTTTCCCCGATCGAGCCGTAACGGATTGCCATGACACAGTCGCTGTCGACGGAACAGCTGATCAACGAGTTGCAGTCCTTCGGAGTGCGGCTGGCTGACGGCCGCGCCGGGGCGCCGAGCCGCCGCGGCGGCGCCGGCCCCTCGGACCACAAGGCCGTGACCATCGCAGGCCGGACCGTGATGGTGCCGGTGCACACCGCCGCCTCGTTCGAATCGCCCTACGCCGCGGGCCGCCCCAATGCCGCGGGCGTCAGCGTGATCGAGCGCGATGGCGCGGTGGTCGGGCAGATGACCTTCCCTCGGCAGCCGCGCTTCTACGCCCTGCAGACGTTCGACGGCATCCCCTACGCGAAGATCGCCGTGCTGCACGGGCGCGACGTGCTGGCGACGACCGTGCTGCAGAACTGCATCCGCTACCAGAGCCGTACCAAGACCTGCCAATTCTGCGCCATCGGCCAGTCGCTCGCGGCGGGCCGCACGATCGCGCACAAGACGCCGGAGCAGCTCGCCGAGGTGGCGCGCGCGGCGGTGCTGCTCGACGGCGTGAGCCACATGGTGATGACCACCGGCACGCCCAACGCCACCGACCGCGGTGCGGCGGTGCTGTGCGACTCGGCCTTCGCCGTGAAGGCCTCGGTCGACCTCGCGATCCAGGTGCAGTGCGAGCCGCCGGACAGCGACCGCTGGTTCGAAAGGATGCGCGCATCGGGCATCGACAGCCTCGGCATGCACATCGAGGCGGTGACGCCCGCCGTGCGCGAGCGGATCATGCCGGGCAAGGCCACCGTGCCGCTGGAGCGCTACATGAAGGCCTTCGAGGTCGCCGTGCCGGTGTTCGGGCGCGGCCAAGTCTCGACCTACATCCTCGCCGGCCTCGGCGACTCGGCCGAGGCGATCCTCGCGATGGCGGCCGAGGTGATCGCGCGCGGGGTGTATCCCTTCGTGGTGCCCTTCGTGCCGATCTCCGGCACGCCGATGGAGGACCATCCCGCGCCGACGCCTGGTTTCATGCACGAGGTGCTGCAGCCGCTGGCGGTGATGCTGCGCGCAGCCGGCCTTTCCGGTGCCGCCTCGAAGGCCGGCTGCGCCAAGTGCGGAGCGTGCTCGGCGCTGTCGACGTATGAAGCGACCGTCGACGCGCCGCGGCTGCCGCCGGCCCTGCCCCGCGTGCCCTGGCGACCGGCGATGCCCGACCTAGTGCTGGAGGGATCGCCCCTGGGACACCTCGCGCGATGATCCCCGACAGCGTCGATCCCTTCGCCGCCTCGCACTTCCGCCTCAAGGCCGCGAGCGAGGCCTGGGAGCGCGCCGGCGCCGCGGCGCTGCGGCACGCCGTGTTCTGCCAGGAGCAGCGCGTCTTCGACGACCACGATCGCGATGCCGTCGACGGCCACGCCATCCCCCTCGTCGCCTTGTCGACGATGGCCGTGCTGACGGACGAGGTGGTCGGCACCGTGCGCATCCACCGCGAGGTTGGGCTCGCGGGCGATCCCACGGTGTGGTGGGGCTCGCGCCTCGCCGTGGACCATCGCTACCGCCGCGTCGGCGCGCTCGGCGCGGGACTGATCCGCCTCGCCGTGTCCACTGCCAACGGCCTCGGCTGCACCCACTTCCTCGCCCACGTCCAGGCGCGACAGGCTGGTCCAGCCG
>CALMRL010000402.1 GCA_937873345.1 uncultured Beijerinckiaceae bacterium
CCAGCAGGGTGAGCGCGGCTTCTCCGGCGACCGCTCCCAGGGCGAGCGCTTCGGCGGCCGCCGCGACGAGCGCCGTGGCCCGAGCTTCCAGACCACCGAGGCGCCGCGCCCGCGCGAGCGTCAGCCCGACCCGAACTCCCCCTTCGCCAAGCTCGCCGCGCTCAAGGCGCAGATGGAGAAGGAGAAGGGCTGAAACGTCGGCAATCTGGTTCGGCGCGTCATAGTCGCTCGCGGCTGGCGCCGCAGGGCATTCTTTCCTGGCTATCGGAAGAGGAAGCGAGAGCTTCCTGTCGCATCGATCAGACCGAAGGGACCGGTGTCAGGGCCTGAAACGCTCCAGACCATCCCAATCGCTGGGCTGGACCTCATCGCTCCTTGGATCCAGTAGCCCGACCTCTTCGAGAGTGAGATGCCCGCGTCCGTAGTTGCAGGGCGCGCATGTGACGAGCATGTTATCCAACTCGCTCGTGCCTCCGCGCGAATGGGGAACGATGTGGTCGTATTGCAGCCACATCGCCTGAAGTGCCGTGTGCTGATCGATGTTCTTGTTGCTCTCCCACCGCAGGGCGGAAGGGTAGGCGCCCCTCAGATGATCGCGTGTTTCTTTCCGCACCAGAGGCATGCGGCAGAAACGGCAGCGGAAACCATCTCTGCGAAGCAGCGCAACTAGCTCCGTCTTGCCCGGCATGCGCTTTGCCGCGCGCTGGAATTCCGGCAGATAGGGGAGAGGGTCGTTCACGGGACGCGGTCGGCTCCAGGGGCCTCCGGTCCCCCAGATCGAATTAGTCCAGCCCGCGATGGCCGGCATGTCGGCCAGCCTTATCAACTGCTCGGCGATCTCGCGTCGTCCCAGCATGTGCGCCGACACCGCGGCATCAAGGAGGCGGGCAGCCTCGAAGACCTCCGGCGGCGGATGGCTGAAGCAACGCTTGAGCGTGCATCGCTCATCCATGCTGGCTTGATCCTTTCCATCGTGCGGACAAGGGAGCGCAGAGGAAGACCGCTCAAGAGCCCTCAGGTCGCTGACGGCGGGAAGGTCTTCGGCGCCGGCGAGATCGGCACGGCCTTGCCGTTCTTCACCTGCAGCACCGCCAATCCGCGGTCGTTCAGCCCGTCGGCGCGGAAGCGGAACACGCCATCGGCGCCGGTGAAGCCCTGGCGATTGAGCAGCACGCTGTCGCTGTAGCGCTGCGACCCTTGCGACTTGGCGAGCACGGCGGCGAGGCGCACGGCGTCGTAGGAGAGGGTGGCGATGCGCGCGGGGTCGGCGCCGTACTTCTCGCGGTAGCGGCCGGCGAAGGCGTTGAACCCGCTGTTCTCCGGCGCCGAGAACCAGGCGCCCTGCAGCGCCGGCAGCGAAAGCACGCGCGCGTCGTTCCACAGGCCGGTGCCCAGCAGCTGCACGGCATCGGGCTTGAGGCCGGCCGCTTCCAGCGCCGCCGCCATCGCCGGCATCGCATCGGCCTGCTCGGGGATGAACAGCGTGTCGATGCCGGCACCGAGGTCGGCGATCTTGCGCACGGCGGCGTCGCGGGTCGCGGCGGTGTAGTGCTCGACGGCGAGCACGCGGAGGCCGCGCTTCGCGGCATCGGCCTGGAACTCGGCGTCGGCGACGCGGCCGTAGTCGTTGTCGGGGATCAGCGCGGCCGCCGACTTCTTGCCGCGCGACGCCGCGAAATCGACGATGCGGTCGACGTAGCCCTCGATCAGGAAGGACAGGAGGTAGGAGCCGTGCGCGGCGGCCGCGGAGTCGGTGGAGAAGGCGATCATCGGGCGGCCCGACTGGCGCACCACCCTGGCGACCTCGCGGACGTCGGACGCGAACAGCGGGCCGATGACGATCTCGGCGCCGTCGCTCATCGCCTGCTCGGCGGCGGCGCGCGCGCCGTCCGGCGTCGAGTGGTCGTCCTTGACGAGCAGGCTGACCTCCTTGACCCCGGCGTCGGCGAAGGCGAGGTCGGCGGCATTGCGCAAGGACTGGCCGACCTGGCTCGGCTGGCCGCCGGCGGCCGTGAGCGGCAGGATCAGCGCGATCTTGACGTCACCGGTGCCGATGCGCTCGTTGCCGGCGGCAGGGGCGGAGCCGGGCAGGGCGGAGGACGTCACCTTGCCGATCGGGGCGCCGTTCGACAGGTCGGAATCGAGGCGAGAGGTCTTTGGACGGTCGGTGCCGATGGTGGTGCCGCAGCCGGCGAGGGCGCCGGCAAGCGAGGCGGCGGCGAGGAGGCGCTTCATCGTCGAGCGGCCAGGGCTCGCGCCGCCGGCGGCAGCCGATGAACGATCCGGTTCGCACACGTTCCAAGCCCCTTTGCGCCCGCGCGCGTGGTGTCAAAAGAAGATGCCTAACGCGGCGCTGCGCCGAAAAGAAGGCGATGGCTTGCCGGTGCAGCGAACCGGCAGGTCTTACTTCGGCACGGCGGACCGCCCGCCCGGCGGTTTAAGTTCTGCCGGGGGCTCGTTTACGTCGAAGAGAATCGCGAGACAGCTCCTGCTGTCCTCGTCGATCATGAAATTGATCGGCTTGTCATCGATCACGATCCCGAAGCGGTTCGTGATGCCGTCGATTACCGGCTTGAAGACAGCCAGATCCTTGTCGTACCCGCCATGGCCGGTCGTGAAGTAGATCAGCCCCTCGTGCCCGACGACGAACCCGATTCCGCCGACGAAACATTGCGACTGTTCGCCGGCGTCGAGCTGAAATCGAGCGCGGCGCGGAATCTCTTCATCCTCGTCAAAGCTCAGCTTGAGGTGGCTGAGACAAATCTGCACTTCCAGACGGTGCGCCCCTCGCCAGCGTTGGATGGTTAGCAAAACCTTCTCGTCTTTCGATGAAAAGTCGCCGCACTGCATCCAAAGCGCGTCTTCGCTCTGTCTTTTTCTCCATGTCATCGCGTCATTGACGCACTGATCGAGCGTCTTTTCGGAAGATGCGGCTTGGATCATCGGTGACGCACTCGGCTGGACGTTCTTTTGTTAATGCAATGCCACGACAGCGGCATCCTTATCTTTTTAGTACGGGGCCAGCTTTCCCTCTCACCGCCGCAGCCGCGTCCACACCCTGTCGATCAGCGCGATCGCCGGCGGCGGGCAGGTCGGGGTGAAGACGATCTTGGTGCGCGGCGGGATTTTCAGCTCCGGCGCGTCGCGCAGTTCGGGCGAGGTCAGCGCGGCGGCGCCGGTGATCGCCGAGGCGTAGTGCGTGAAGTCGGAGGACAGCGCGCTGTTCTCCGGGCGCAGCATGAACTCGAGGAACAGCCTGGCCTCGGCGGGGTCGCGGGCATCGGCGGGGATGGCGAGGTTGTCCATCCAGCCGACCACGCCCTCCCTGGGGAAGACGAAGCGGATCGCGGGGTTGTTGGCGCGCGCCCGCGCTGCGTCGCCGTTCCAGATCTCCTGCACCGCGGTTTCGCCCGAGGCGAGGCGCTCGATCACCCCGTCGGAGGAGTACACCTTGACGTCGGGGCGCTGGCGCTGCAGCAGCGCGTCCACCTTCTTCATGTTGCCGAGGTCGGTCTGGCAGGGCGGCATCCCGAGCGACAGCTCGGCGAGGCTCATCACTTCGGTCGGCGCCGCCAGCATGCCAACCTTGCCCTTCGCCTGCGGCGGCGGCTCGAACAGGGTCCACAACGAGTCCACGGGGCCGGTGACCACCTTCGTGTCGACGGCGAAGCCGGTGACGCCCCAGTGGAAGGGGATGGTGTAGCCGTTGCCCGGGTCCCACGCCGACGAGCGCCAGCGCGCCTCGATGTTGTCGAGGCCCTTGAGGCCGTCGATCTTGCGCAGCAGGCCCTGCGCCGAGAAGATCGGCACGAAGTCGGAGGTCACCACCACGACGTCGTAGCCGGCCGAACCGCCCTTCAGCTTGGCGAGCAGCGTCTCGTTGGAATCGTAGGTGTCGACCGTGACGGCGACCCCCGTCTCCTTCTCGAACTTCGCGATCACAGCGGGCGCGGTGTAGTCGGTCCAGTTGTAGACGTGCAGCTGGCCGGCGGCGCCGGCTGGTCCGAGAAGGACGGCGAAGGCCAGGAACGCGCCGGTGAGGATGTCGAGAGGTCGCGATCGCACCGTTGCGTCCTTTCAGTCGAGGCGCCGCGCGGTATGCCGGATGCGCTGGATCAGCACTTCGTCACCTCGCACCCGATAGAAGACCGCGTAGGGGTAGGGCCCGAGAATCGCGCGTCGCTGTCCCGGCCGATTGGTCTCCTCGCCCAGCTGCGGAAAGGCGGACAGCAGGCCTATGATCGCCTGCATCCGCACCGCTACACGGCGCGATCCCTGCGGGTTGCGCTCGTCGAGATAGGCCAGGATTCCGGCGAGCTGCCGGGCGGCGGTCGGAGTGAGCCGGACGATCACAGGCCATATTTCGCCCAGATGGCGCGCACCTCGTCGTCGCTGGCGAACTCGCCGCGCGCGATCTCGCGGTCGGCCTCGTCGAGGTCGGCTTCCTCGTCCGCCGTCAGCCGATAGGCCGCCGGCGCGTCGCCCGCGAGATGCAGGACGATGCGTGCGACGTCGTCCTGCCGGTCGGGCGGCACCTTGAGCTTGAGGGCGGCGATCGCGCGGTCCATCAGCCTCGTCGTCATCGCGGCAGCATAGCAGAATCCTCCGGCGGCGGCACCCGTCGGATAGGACCGGAGATGGCGCTCCGAGAAGCAGGCGGGGCTTCGAGAGGGCGCCGCGGCCGACGTCGCCGGCCACGTGCCGCCGGCCGGCACTCGACTTGCGAGCGCGGGAGGCTTCGCGCTATTGCCCTCCTTTGTCCCGCATGAGCACCGCCGACCGTGCCAAACCTCCGCGTCCGCCGCGCCGCGCGGCCCGCATCGCCGGCCGGCGAAGGTGGCGGTCATCATGGGCTCGCAGTCCGACTGGCCGGTGATGCGCCACGCCGCCGAGACGCTCGACGCGCTCGGCGTCGCGCATGACGCCCGCATCGTCTCGGCCCACCGCACGCCGGAGCGGCTCTACGACTTCGCCCGCGGGGCGCGGGAGACGGGCTACAGCGTCATCATCGCCGGCGCCGGCGGCGCGGCCCACCTGCCGGGCATGACCGCGGCGC
>CALMRL010000403.1 GCA_937873345.1 uncultured Beijerinckiaceae bacterium
GGTCGTTTTCAACGCGACGCCCGGCGACACCAGCCTCGAACGGCTCGGCGCCATGGCCGACGCGCTGGCGGGAAAGCTGCTGGTCGACGTCGCCAACGCCACCGGCCGAGACGGCGAGGGCCGCCCCAGCGGCCTGCTCTACCCCACCGACAGCCTGGCCGAGCGGCTCCAGGCCGCCCTGCCCGCGACCCGCGTCGTCAAGACGCTCAACACCATGCTGGCGCCGGTGATGAGCAACCCCCGCATGCTGGCCGCGCCCCCGACGGCCTTCCTGTCGGGCGACGACGCGGGGGCCAAGGCCACGGTCCGCTCGCTCCTGGCGGGCATGGGCTGGGATGAGCGGTGGATGCTCGACCTGGGCGGCATCGGCACCGCGCGCGGCCCCGAGGCGGTGATGCTCATGGTGCCCGACATCATGCGCGCGTCCGGCTTCAAGCCGTTCGCCGTGTCGATCGCCCGCTGACCGGCGACAGAGGTTCTCGGTCGTCGCTCGCGTATTTCGGCGAGGAGTTCAAGAACCGGCCGGCGCAGGGATCATGTTGCAGGCTGTCGCTTCTACACCGGTGGCGATCAGCTTCGATCGATCATCAGCGGCGATCGACAATGACCTGTTTGCCGGAACGTCCGCCAACCTCGGCCTTTCGCTCCAGCGGAGACCAGGCGCAAGCGGCCAGATCAAGCGAAGTCTTATCGGCTTTAAGCGTCTTCTTTGATGACCTTCGCACAACAACGTCTCTGCCACCGTGCGTTCATCTTGAAGACAGGGCGGCATGAAAACTCGGGTTGCCTCGTGTTCGGCAGCACACGGCCGTGGCGGCTTCAGCAACGAGGACGCAGTCCGTCGATCAGCAGGTCCAGCAGCCGGCGCTGCTGCGACGCGTCGGTCGAGGCCGCCGTCATCAGCACGGCGCCCGCCAGGCTCAAGGTCACGTCGTCCGGCTCGACGTCGCCGCGGATGGTGCCGTCGGCGGCGCCCGCGGTCGTGAACCTTGCCACCACGGCCCGGATGCGGGCGCGGGTCTCCGGCGTCGATGCCGTCGGCGACGTCAGAGCGATGCGCAGGGCATCCCGCATCGCGCGCTTGGCGGCGACGAAGCGGGCGTAACCGTCCATCCACAGCCGCAGCGCGTCGAGCGCTCCGTGGCCGGCGAGCAGCGCATCCGCGTCCGCCGCAAGGGCGTCGAGCTCCGAGCGGTACACCGCCTCGACCAGGGCCTCGCGCGTCGGGAAGTTGCGGTAGAGCGTGGCCACGCCCACCCCTGCCGCCTGCGCGACGCTGTCCAGCGGCACCGTCGCGTCGCCGGCGCCGAAGAACCGGCGGGCCTCCGCGATGAGGCGTTCCCGGTTCCTGGCCGCGTCGGCGCGCAGCTGAGGCGGCTTTGACAAACGGATGGTCCTCCGGATAGACGCTTGCAACGGAAGGGCCTCCGCGAGCCGAGGCCTAGCACGGAGGCGGTTCCATGCCCCACCCCACGCGACCGGTTGCAGCCCCCGGCGGCGTACATCGTCTGGGCCGCCACGAGGTGGCGCGCATCGGCTACGGCGCGCTGCAGCTTCGCAAGGTCGAGGCCGGCAGGGCCGACGCCCTGTTGCGACGCGCGATCGAGCTGGGCGTCGACCACATCGACACGGCGCAGTTCTACGGCGACGGCTCCGCCAACCACGCCATCCGCGACGTGCTTAAATCCGGCGCAAGGATCGTGGTCGCCACCAAGGTCGGCGGCGACCCGGCGCAGGGGGCGATCCCCGTGAAGCTCGCGCAGCGACCCGAGCAGCTCCGCGCCAGCCTGGAGGACAACCTCCTGAGCCTCGGGCTGGAACAGATCCCCCTGGTCAACCTGCGCCGCGCCGACGTCGGCCCCGGCCTCAAGGCCGAGGGCGACCAGTTGGTCGACATCGACGACCAGCTGGCGGTGATGGTCGCGATGCGCGACGAGGGCAAGATCGGGGCGATCGGCTTGAGCGCCGTCGACGGGGAGCGGCTCCCCCGCGCGCTGCCGGCCGGCATCAGCTGCGTGCAGAACGCCTACAGCCTCGTCAGCCGGGAGTCCGAGGCGCTGCTCCAGCTCTGCCAAGCGAACGGCATCGCCTGGGCGCCTTTCTTCCCGCTCGGCGGCACGATGGGCGGCCCCAAGGTGGTCGACGATCCCACGGTGCAGAAGATCGCCGCGCGGCTGGGCGCCACGCCGATGCAGGTCGGGCTGGCCTGGCTGCTACAGCACGCACCCAACATCCTGCTCATTCCCGGCACCACCAGCGTCGAGCACCTGAAACAGAACGTGGCGGCCGGGTCGGTGGCGCTGGACGAGGACGCGATGGCCGCCCTCGATGCGGTCGGTGCAACGTCGGCCAACACCGAGCCTGCTCGTCACTGACATCCGTCACGACGTCATGCGGCTCTGGCGTGGGGCCGACCGTGAGGAATGCCCCGCTCCAAACGGCGGGAGAAGCTCCTTGCCGAAGCGCAACACGGGCAGGCACGACGTTCGCGAGGCCGGTTCTCGTTACCAAACGCCAGCCTAAAACAAAGGTCCGCTTACAACCATCGCCCCTACTCCAAAGCGGACCGAGCGCTATCAGCCAGCTTCACCGCTCGTTCAAGGTCCGCTTCGAGGCAGACCTGCCGTTTCCCACCCTCATGGACATCCGCTCGGCCGGGCCGATTGGGTGGGGAGGCTATGCGATCGGGCCGGTGGTCCCGTGAGATCAGGCGCTTGCCGCGCCTCGCTTCGCCGCTCCGGACCGACGACGCTCCGTGAGCCGCCTCTCACGCCGCCCGCAGCGTCTGCCCGAACGCGCTGACCATCTCCGTCATCCCCGTGGCGATCTCGTCGAGCTCGCGGGCCAGCGACGCCACCGAGGAGGCGGAGGTCGCGGTCTCGCCGACCGAGCGCACCACGTTCTCCATGTGGCTCCCCATCGCCGTGGTGCCGGCGGCGGCCGAGCGCACGTTGCGGGCGATCTCCTGCGTCGCCGCGCCCTGCTCGTGCACCGCCGAGGCGATGATCGTCGAGATATGCTCGACCTCGGCGATCTTGGTCTGGATCTTGTCGATCGCCTCCACCGACAGGTCGGTCGCCTCCTGCATGTCGGCGATCTGCCCGGTGATGTCCTGCGTCGCCTTGGCGGTCTGGGTGGCCAGCGTCTTCACCTCCTGCGCCACCACGGCGAAGCCGCGGCCCGCCTCGCCGGCGCGCGCCGCCTCGATGGTGGCGTTGAGCGCCAGGAGGTTGGTCTGCGCGGCGATGCGCGAGATCAGGCTGACCACGTCGCCGACCTTCTGCGCGGCGTTCGACAGGCGGCCCATGCCGGCGTTGGTCTCCACCGCGCGCTCCACCGCGGCGCGCACCACGTTGGTCGACTGCACCACCTGGCGGCTGATTTCCTCGATCGAGTCGAGCAGCTGCTCGGAGGCGGTCGCCACCGAGGACACGTCGCCCGCCGCATTGGCCGAGGCGGCGGTGGCCTGGTCGGAGCCGTCGTTGGCGTGGCGGGTGGCCGCCGTCATCCGCTCGGCCGCGTCGCCCAGGCGCTTGGTGACGGCGCCGAGGCGGCG
>CALMRL010000404.1 GCA_937873345.1 uncultured Beijerinckiaceae bacterium
GGAGGTGGTCGCCTCCGCCGGCGCGGGGTGAGCGCGATGCGTGCCCGCCCGCCCGCCGGCTTCCGCCTCGCCCGCCTCATCCGGCTTTCCCTCGCCGCCGCGGCGCTCGCCGGCTGCTCGACCATCGGCGAGCAGGGCGAGGTGGTGCCCAAGATCCAGGCCCCGGCCGCGCCCAAGGTCATCACCGAGACCACCTCCTCGGCCGAGCACAAGCGGATGGTGGCGCTGTTCGGCGGCGAGTACAGGAACCCCGCGATCAGCGGCTACCTCAACGCCATCCTCGCGAAGTTCGCCGGCGGCGACGAGGTCGGCGGGCGCAGCTATCGCGTCACCATCCTCAACACCCCGATCGTCAATGCCTTCGCCCTGCCCTCGGGCGACATCTTCGTCACCCGCGGCCTGCTGGCGCTCGCCAACGACGGCTCCGAGGTGGCGGCGGTGATGGCGCACGAGATCGCCCACATCACCGAGCGCCACGCCTTCGCCCGCGAGGAGGAGGAGCGCCGCGCCGCCGTGGTCTCGAAGGTGGCGCACCTCGTGCAGAACAAGCAGCGCGGCGACGAGGTGGAGGCGCTTGGCAAGATGTCCATCGCCGGCTTCTCCCGCCAGCAGGAGCTGCAAGCCGACCAGCGCGGCATCCAGACCATCGCCAAGGTCGGCTACGATCCCTTCGGCGCCAGCCGCTTCCTTTTGGCGCTCGGGCGCTCCTCGGCGCTGAAGGCGGCGCTGATGGGGCAGGCCTCCGCCTCCAAGCCCGACATCCTCGCCACCCACCCCTCGACGCCGGATCGCATCGCCGCGGCGGTCAGGGTGGCGCGCGGCTTCGGCGCGCCCGACATCGGCGCCCGCGAGCGCGACAGCTATCTCCAGGTGATCGACGGCCTGCCGTTCGGCGACGATCCGGCCGAGGGGACGGTGCGCGGCCGCCGCTTCATCCAGCCCCGTCTCGGCTTCACCTTCACCGCGCCCGAGGGCTTCGTGCTGGAGAACTCGACGCAGGCCGTGCTCGGCATCAAGGACGGCGGCGCCGATGCCCTGCGCCTGGACAGCGTCGCGAAGCCTCAGGACAAGGATGGCGACAAGAGCCTGGAGGCCTACGTCCGCTCCGGCTGGATCGAGGGGCTTCTGGACTCCTCCGTCGAGACGATCGACATCAACGGGCTGCCGGCGGTGACGGCGATCGCCCGTTCCGGCGAGTGGAACTTCCGCATCGCCGCGATCGGCAACGGCGACACCATCTACCGCATCATCTTCGCCACCCACGCGCTCGACCCCGCGCAGGAAAAGGCGTACCGCGCGGCGATCGATTCCTTCCGCAGGATCGGGCCGGCGGAGGCCGAGAAGGTCAAGCCGCTGCGCATCACCGTGGTCGTGGCCAGATCGGGCGAGACCACCGCCACCCTGTCGGCGCGCATGGTCGCGACCGACAAGCCGCTCGAAACCTTTGAGCTTCTGAACGGGCTGGAGGGCGGCGCCGCCATCAAGCCCGGCGAGCGTTACAAGCTGGTGACGGAGTAGCCCCAAGGGCGGTCGCGGAACCGATGCCCGCCAAGAGCGGTTCAGGCTCGGCATCGGCGATCCGTCGCCGCCGCGAACGAGTTGGGGAACGAATCGCTCATGGGCCAACTGGTCGGCGTCGGACAGCAGCTCGTCAGGACGGCGATGGCCGCCCCCTTTCTTGAGCGCGACAACGAGCACGAACTGGCCGTGCGCTGGAGGGAGGATGGGGACGAGGATGCTCTCCACGAACTCGCCGAGGCGCACATGCGCTTGGTCATCTCGATCGCCGTGCGCTTCCGGCACTACGGCCTGCCGGTCGCCGACCTGATTCAGGAGGGACATGTCGGCCTCCTCGAAGCTGCCGCCCGCTTCGACCCGCACCGCGAGGTCCGCTTCTCCACCTACGCCACCTGGTGGATCAGGGCCTCGATCCAGGACTACATCCTCCGCAACTGGTCGATCGTGCGCGGCGGCACTTCCTCTGCGCAAAAGGCGCTGTTCTTCAACCTGCGGCGCCTGCGCGCTAAGCTCAGCGTCGGCGGCGAGCCGCGCGGCAACTTCGTGCTGATCGGCGAGATCGCCAAGGTGCTCGGCGTCGCCCGCGCCGACGTCGAGATGATGGACACGCGGCTTTCCGGCCCCGACGTCTCGCTCAATGCGCCGATCGGCGACAGCGACAGCATGGCCGGCCCGTCCGAGCGCATCGAAATGCTGGTCGACGGCCAGCCGCTGCCCGACGAGACGGTGGGCTCATCGATCGACACCGACCGACGGCTCGGCTGGCTGAAGGACGCGCTGACGCATCTTTCCGAGCGCGAGTACAACATCCTGCGCGAGCGCCGGCTCAAGGAGGACGCGATCACCCTGGAGGAGCTTGGCACCCGCCTCGGCATCTCCAAGGAGCGGGTGCGCCAGATCGAAAGCCGTGCCCTGGAGAAGCTGCGCGCCGCGCTGACGCAGAAGCACGCGATGGTCGAGTTCGCGGGCTGAGCGAAGCGGCTGTTTCTGAT
>CALMRL010000405.1 GCA_937873345.1 uncultured Beijerinckiaceae bacterium
GCCGAGGATGAACAGGCTCGCGAGCATGGCGCCCCGTGTCGGGGTGGCGCCGGCCGATGCGGCATAGACCGGCAGCAGGTTGAGACCCGCCGTTTCGATCGCGCCGTGCAGCGTCGCCGCGAGCATGATCGCGGGCGCGGCGACGTAGCAGCGCAGCAGGTTCGAGCGTCGGCGAGGTTCGATGGCAGGCGCCTCGCCCGCCGCCGCGCGCCGCACGAGCGCCGCAGCCCCGAGCAGCACGATCCCGGCGATGAGCGGCCCCGGCCCGCGCGGGTCGAAGACAGCCAGCAGCGAGGGGCCGAGCGCGAAGGCGGCGGCGACCCCGGCGACGTAGAGGCCGATCACCAGACCGCGCCAGCCGTCGGAGACGCGGGCGGTGATCCAGTATTCGCCGATGACGAAGAGCACGGTGGCGCATCCGCCTTCGACGGCGCGCAGCACCAGCCACGCCGTGAAGGACCGCGTCAGGGCGAAACCGGCCAAGGCAAGGGCTGCGAGGGCCAGCGCCGCGTTGAGCAGGCGCACCGTGCCCAGTCGCGCCGCCGCGGTGGGAATGAGAGGCGCCACCGCGAAGGCGGCGATGCCGGCCGCGGCGGCGTTGAAGCCCACCGCGCGAGCGGAATAGCCGGCCTCGTGCAGCCGGATGGCCAGCGTCGCCGCGAGCATCGACAGCGAACAGGCGCCGAAGGCGATGAGGAGGATCGGCCCGGCTGGCAGTTCCGCCCTGAAACGCTGGAAGCTCGTCGACGCGTTTTCTGCGCCATGCATCATGGCCGGGGCGATCGCCCGAGGCGGATCAGGCTGCCGAGCGCCGCGCTTCCGACACCGCAACGCCGGCGCCCCCAGAGGGGGAGGGCACAGGGCCATGCGCCGCCTCCGGCAACGGAGCGACATGCGCCGTCTCGAAGCCGTGCATGCGCAGCGCCCATTGGTAGGCAATCAGCCCGCCCTTGCAGATCGGCAACAGCCACAGCGACAGCACCACGACGAGGCTCGGCCACAACGCGTAGTGAAGGCCGAGAGGCAGGTCGGGCCAAAGATCGTCGACGACCAGCAGGGCGGCAACGAGCACGTGGCCGACAGCGAAAATCGTCAAATACTGCGGGAAGTCGTCGGCGCGATGGTGGAACAGCTCCTCGCCGCAGACTGGACAATGGTCGTGGACCTTGCTGTAGCCGTGCAACAGGCGGCCTTCGCCGCAGGCCGGACAGCGACCGCGCATCCCTCGCCGCACGGCGAGGAAGGCATCTCTTCGAGCGGAGCTTATCCGCTCGGCGGCGGGAAGGGGCATATCCATACTTTCACGCGCAACAGTCGTCGTACGTAAATACTACAGATCGATCGCGACCTAAACGCGACGACGGAATGACGCGCGACCCGATGAGCGTCGCGCCGCGGCGCCCGCGCGTCGCGAGCGCTGGTCGCCGCCACGACCCTTTTCGGCAAGATCCGCACCCGCGAGCGAGAAGCGCAGAGCACCCGCAAACGGCGCCGCCTCCTCCAACCGCACGCGGACGGGGTCGCCCAGGCGCAACACCTCTCCCGACCGGGAGCCGACGAGCGCGTGCATCGCCTCGTCGTAGCGGAAGTACTCCTCGCCGAGCGTCGCCGCCGGCACGAAGCCGTCGGCGCCGGTGTCGGCAAGCCGGACGAACAGTCCTGCGCGGGTGACGCCGGCGATGCGGCCCTCGAAGGTGGCGCCGATCCGATCGGCGAGGTGGGCTGCGATCAGCCTATCGACCGTCTCACGCTCCGCCGCCATCGCCCGGCGCTCGGTCGCCGAGATGCGCTCCGCCACCGCGTCGAGCTCGTCCTTGGCAACGTCGGGCAGGGCACCCTCGCCGAGCCGGCAGGCGCGCAATAACGCGCGGTGCACGACGAGGTCGGCGTAGCGGCGGATCGGCGAGGTGAAATGCGCGTAACGGCGCAAATGAAGGCCGAAATGACCGTAGTTGTCGGCGGTGTACTCCGCCTGCGCCTGGGAGCGCAGCACCACGTCGTTGACGACCTGCTCGTGCTCGGTGCCGCGCACGCGAGCGAGGATGCCGTTGAACTGAGCGGGGTTGAGCACCTGTCCCTTGGCAAGCTTGATGCCGATCGTCTCCAGGAACTCGGCCAGGTGGTGCAGCTTCTCGGCGGAGGGCTCGCCGTGAGCCCGGTAGATCAGGAGCTGCCGGCGCTCTTCCAGCAGCTCCGCTGCGGCGACGTTGGCAAGGATCATGAATTCCTCGATCAGCCGATGAGCATCGAGGCGTTCCGGGGTGAGGACGCGGTCGACCTTGCCCTCCGCGTCGAGCACGATCCTGCGCTCGGGCAGGTCGAGCTCCAACGTCTGCCGCCTTGCCCGCGCCAGCTTCAGCGCGGCAGAGGCGGCGTAGAGCGGCCGCAGCACTGGATCGACAAGCGGCGCCGTGATCTCGTCCGGAACGCCGTCATTCGCGGCCTGCGCCTGCGCGTAGGCGAGCCTGGCATGCGAGCGCATCAGCACGCGGTGCAGCGAGTGCCGCAGCTTGTCGCCCCTGGCATCGATCACCATCCGCATCGCCAGCGCGGGGCGATCCTCGTGCGGTCGCAGCGAGCACAACTCGTTGGAGATGCGCTCGGGCAGCATCGGCACGACGCGATCGGGGAAGTACACGGAGTTGCCGCGCTCCAGAGCCTCGCGGTCGAGCGCGGAGCCCGGCCGCACGTAGGCGGCGACATCGGCGATGGCCACCGTCAGCACGAAGCCGCCGGCATTGGCGGGATCGGGGTCGGCGACGGCGTGCACGGCGTCGTCGTGGTCCTTGGCGTCGGCGGGGTCGATGGTGACGAGGGGCAGGGCGCGCCAATCCTCGCGGTCACCGGTGGTGGCGGACGGCGCGGCCTCCGCTTCGGCGATCGTCTCCGGCCGGAAGACGCTGGGGATGCGGTGCGCGTGAATGGCGATCAGGCTCACCGCCTTTTCGCTCGCGAGCGAGCCGATGCGCTCGGCGATGCGGGCCTGCGGCAGGCCGAGCCGGTCGCCGCGCAGCACCTCGACGGCGACGAGGTCGCCATCCTCGGCCTCGCCTTCGTCACCAGCGCGCACGGCGTAGGCGCCTCGATTCGCGGCTTTCTTGTCGATGGGCAACACTTGGCCGCCGTTGCCGGGATCGCGCCTGTAGATGCCGAGCACCCGAGCCCGTGCCGCCGGCAGGATCTTGACCACCCGCCCGCTGTAGGCCGGCTCGTCGCGGGCGGCGTCGCGGATCGCCTCGGTGCGGATGAGCGCCCGATCACCCAAACCCGGCGTCGGCGTGCCGGGGCGGGGGCGGCGCGGCATCAGCAGCACGATGGTCGGCGCCTCGCCACGGGACGCGTCCCAATCGACCGGCTTCGCCAGCAGGTCGCCGTCGCGGTCACGGGTGAACACCTCCGCGAGCACCACGGGATCGAGGGCGCCGGGCCGTGTCAGGCTTTTGCGCCTGCGCTCGATCGCGCCCTCGGCCTCGAGGTCGCGCAACACGCGCTTCAACCCGACGCGGTCGGCACCCTTCAGGTTGAAGGCGCGCGCGACCTCGCGCTTGCCGATCTTCGGTGCCGCCCGCTCACCGGCCGTCTCGCGCTCGCGGGCGATGAAGGCGATGATCTCCTCGCGCGAGGGCAGGGGAGTGGCGGCGGGGACAGCGTCTCGCGCCTTCTTCGTCATGCTGTCTTCTTGCGCGCGGCCGGTGCCTTCGCGGCGGGCTTGGTCGCCGACTTGTAAGCCGCCTTCGCCGCCGGTTTGCCCACGGGCTTAGCCGACACTTTCTTGGCCGCGGCCTTCGGGGCAGCCTTGCCCTTGCGGGGACCATCCGCTCCCGCGCGGTCCTCCACCAGCCGGATCGCTTCCTCCAGCGTGAGATCGTCGGGCGACTGGTCGCGCTTCAGCGTGGCGTTGGTCTTGCCGTGGTTGACGTAGGGACCGAAGCGACCCTGGCGCACGGTGATCGCGCCGCCCTGCGGGTGCTCGCCAAGCAGTCGGCCCTGGATCGCACCGCCGCCGGAGCCTCCGCCGCCCTCCGCTTTGGCGGCGAGCAGCGCCACCGCCTCGGCGAGGGTGAAGCTCGTCGCGTCCGCATCCTTGGGCAGCGTTGCATTGACCTTGCCGTGGTTGACGTAGGGACCGAAGCGCCCGGCGCGCAGCGACACCGCACCGCCCGAAGGGTGATCGCCCAGCACCTTGGCCGCGCTCTCCGAAGCTCCGCCGAAGCGTCGGCCGGTGAGTCCGCTCTCCTTGGCGATGATCAGGTCGATGGCGCGGTTGCCGCCGATCAGCAGCACATCGTCATCCTTGCCAAGATTCGCGTAGGTCTTGCCGTGCTGCACATAGGGTCCGTAGCGTCCCAGCGCGGCGACGATCGGCTCCTTGCTCTCGGGGTGCCGTGCCACCTCGCGCGGCAGGGAGAGCAGGGCCAGCGCCTGATCGAGCGTCACCTCGCCGGGCGCGAGGCCCTTCGGCAGCGACGAGCGCTTCGGCTTCTCGCCCTCCCCGAGCTGGATGTAGGGGCCGAAGCGCCCGTCGCGCAACGTCACCTCGACGCCGGCGGGATCGAGGCCGAGCATCTTGGGACCGCCCGCCTCCGCCTCGACGCCCTCGGGCTGCCCGATCTGCCGCGTGTACTTGCAGTCGGGATAGTTCGAGCAGCCGATGAAGGCGCCGAACTTGCCGAGCTTCAGCGACAGCTGTCCCGTGCCGCAGAGCGTGCAGCGGCGCGGATCGCCGCCATCCTCGCGCTGGGGGAAGATGTTCGGGCCCAGCACCTCGTTGAGGTTGTCGAGCACTTCCGTCGTGCGCAGCTCCTTGGTGCCGGCGATGGCCTCGGAGAACTCCCGCCAGAAGTCGCGCAGCACGGCACGCCAGTCGATCTCGTTGTTCGAGATACGATCGAGCTTGCCCTCCAGGTCGGCGGTGAAGTCGTAGCCGACGTAGCGGGCAAAGAAGGATTCGAGGAAGGCCGTGACCAGCCGCCCCTTGTCCTCGGGCACCAGCCGCTTCTTGTCGACGCGCACGTATTCGCGCGCCAGCAGCGTCTGCACCGTGGCATCGTAGGTCGAGGGCCGGCCGATGCCGAGCTCCTCCATCCGCTTGATGATCGTCGCTTCCGTGAAGCGCGGCGGCGGCTCGGTGGAATGCTGCTCGGCCGCGATGCTCTCTCGCGTCAGCGTCTCCTCCGCCGTCATCGCCGGCAGCCGGCCGCCGTCTTCGTCATCCGAGCCGGCGTCGTCGCGGCCCTCCTGGTAGAGGCGCAGGAAGCCGTCGAAGCGCACCACCTGGCCGGTGGCGCGAAGATCGAAGCGGCGGCCGCCACCCTCGGCGACGACGTCGACCGTGGTGCGCTCCAGCTCGGCCGATTCCATCTGGCTCGCCGCGGTGCGCACCCAGATCAGCTCGTAAAGCCGCAGCATGTCGGGATCGAGCGAGCGTGCCACTGATTTAGGCAGTCGCGCCATGTCGGTGGGGCGCACCGCCTCGTGCGCCTCCTGGGCATTCTTGGCTTTCACCGTATATTTGCGCGGCACCTTGGGCACATAGCGGGCGCCGAACTCCTGCCCGATGACGCGCCGCGCCGCCTCCACCGCTTCCGGCGCCATGTCGACGCCGTCGGTGCGCATGTAGGTGATCAAGCCGACCGTCTCGCCGCCGATCTCCACGCCTTCGTAGAGACGCTGAGCCAGCTGCATGGTGCGGTTGGGGTTGATCCCCAGCTTGCGCGACGCTTCCTGCTGCATCGTCGAGGTGGTGAAGGGCGGCTGCGGGTTGCGCCGCGCCGGCTTGGCCTCGATGCGGGCGACGTGGAAGGCGGAGCGCTGCAGGGCATCGCGCAGCCCGTGCGCCTCGTCGGCCGTCTTGATGTCGAGACGTCCGAGCTTCGTGCCATCGGCGCCGACGAGGCGGGCAGTGAAAGCTCCACCGCCCGCCGTCTTCAGCGCGGCGGCGATCGACCAGTATTCCTGGCGGACGAAGGTTTCGATCTCCAGCTCGCGCTCGCAGATCAGGCGCAGCGTCACCGACTGCACGCGCCCCGCGGAGCGTGCACCGGGCAGCTTGCGCCACAGCACCGGCGACAGGTTGAAGCCGACGAGGTAGTCGAGCGCGCGGCGGGCGAGATAGGCGTCGACGAGCCCGGCATCGATCTCGCGCGGCTTCGCCATCGCGTCGAGCACGGCCTGCTTGGTGATCGCGTTGAAAGCGACGCGAGCGACCTCCTTGCCCTTCAACACCTTCTTGCCGCGCAGCACCTCCAGCACATGCCAGGAGATCGCCTCACCCTCGCGGTCGGGATCGGTCGCGAGAATGACGCGGTCGGCCTCCTTCACGGCGCGGGCGATGTCGGACATCCGCTTCGCCGATTTGGCGTCGGTGTCCCAGATCATCGCGAAGTCCTGATCGGGATCGACCGAGCCATCCTTCGAGGGCAGGTCGCGGATGTGGCCGTAGGAGGCGTACACCTCGTAGTTTCGGCCAAGGTACTTGTTGATCGTCTTCGCTTTGGACGGCGACTCGACGATGACGACGTCCATTCGCGCTCGTTTCCCTGTCCCAGACCGGCGCTGCCACCGCGAAGCATCAAGCGTGAGCTTCGGAGCAGCCATATGGTGCGACAGGCCGGCGATGCCAAGCGCCGCCCTCCGCGCGGCATGCCTCCCTGCGGCAAGCTGGCCCGCTCCTTGCCTCGGCCCGGCGCGATTGATTGGGGGACGAAAGAATGGTTGATGCCGTGCGGCCTTCACAGGTGGTGCAGGCGATGATCGAAGCCGGCTCGGTGAGGGCGCGCCTTCCCGTGGGCGAGCTGTTCGTGCGCTCCGCTCTTGCCGGGGCCTTTCTTGGCGTCGCCACCACGCTGGCCTTCACCGCCGCCACCCAGACCGGCGTGCCGATCGTCGGGGCGCTGATCTTCCCCGTCGGCTTCGCGATGATCATGGTGCTCGGCCTCGACCTGATCACCGGCTCCTTCGCGATCCTCCCGATGGCCGTGATGGCGCGCAAGGCGACGTTCGGCCAGCTCGTCAGGAACTGGATCGTGACCTTCGCCGGCAACTACGTCGGCGCCCTGGTCCTCGCCGGCCTGATGTACCTGTCGCTGAGCAAAGGCGGCATGAACTTCGACGATCCCATCATCGCCAAGATCACCGGCGCCGTCACGGCGCGAACGGCCGGCTTCTCCAACGCCGGCACCGCCGGCCTCGTGACCGACTTCGTCCGCGCGATGCTGTGCAACTGGATGGTCTGCCTCGGCCTCGTGATGGCGCTCTGCGCCAAGACGTCCACCGGGAAGATCCTCGGCTGCTGGCTGCCGATCGTGATCTTCTTCGGCCAGGGCTTCGAGCACGCCGTCGTCAACATGGCACTCATGCCGCTCGGCCTAATGCTCGGCGCCAAGGCGACGATCTCCCAGTACCTGCTGGCGAACGAGCTGCCGACGACGATCGGCAATCTCCTCGGGGGTTTCCTCTTCACCGGTCTCGCGCTCTATCTCGCCTACCCCAGTGGTTCGGCGGCGCTTAGCCACGACACCCTCGCCGAAGCGCACGCCGTTCCCGCGGAGTGAAGGACGGCTTCATACCGCCAGGAAGGGGCCGTCCGCTCGTGCGAGCGGCCTTTTCGTTTGCCGCCCCTTTTGACTCCCGGCGGGGCGGCGCGATAGGCCCGGTCGCATGGCAGACCTCCAGCTCCGCAGCCGCCACCATCTCGGCATCGAGGGCCTGACCCTTCTCGAAGTGAACGCCCTCCTCGACAAGGCGGAGGAGGCGGTCGCCGTCTCACGTCAGGTCGAGAAGAAGCGAGCCACCCTGCGCGGGCGCACCCAGATCAACCTGTTCTTCGAGAACTCGACGCGCACCCAGTCGTCCTTCGAGATCGCCGGCAAGCGGCTCGGCGCCGACGTGATGAACATGTCGGTCGCCACCTCCTCGGTGAAGAAGGGCGAGACCCTCATCGACACGGCGATCACGCTGAATGCGATGCGCCCGGACATCATCGTGGTGCGCCACGCCCAGGCCGGTGCCGTACACCTGCTCGCGCGCAAGGTGGACTGCTCGGTCGTCAACGCCGGCGACGGCGCGCACGAGCACCCGACGCAGGCGCTCCTCGACGCGCTGACGATCCGCCGCAACAGGGGGCATGTCGAGGGTCTGACGGTGGCGATCTGCGGCGACGTCCTGCACTCGCGCGTCGCCCGATCCAACATCCTTCTTCTATCGCTGCTCGGCGCCCGCGTCCGTGTCGTCGCTCCGTCGACGCTCCTGCCGTCCGGGATCGAGCGGATGGGGGTGGAGGTGCATCGCGGCATGCATTCGGGGCTCCGCGATGCCGACGTCGTGATGTGTCTGCGCCTGCAGCGCGAGCGGATGCACGGCGGCTTCGTCCCCTCGACGCGCGAGTACTTCCAGTTCTTCGGCCTCGACGAAGCGAAGCTGTCGCTGGCCAAGCCGGATGCCCTGGTGATGCATCCCGGCCCGATGAACCGAGGCGTCGAGATCGGCTCGGCGGTCGCCGACGGCGCGCAGAGCCTGATCCGCGAGCAGGTCGAGATGGGCGTCGCCGTGCGCATGGCGGTGCTCGAAGCGCTGGCGCAGCACCTGCCGAACGCCTGAGATGCCGGACGCAAGCTGCTAGCTTGGAACCCCGCACGCGATGTATGCCGGCGTCATGACCGCCCCACCCCTCGCGCTCGTCAATGCCCGCCTGATCGACCCGCAGGCCGGTACGGCGGTGCCCGGCGGCGTGCTGGTGCAAGACGGGGTCATCGCCGCCTGCGGCACCGACGTGACCGCCGCTGGACTATCGGAGGCGACACGCCTCGTCGATTGCCGCGGCGACGTCGTAGCGCCAGGGCTGATCGACATCGGCGCCTTCGTCGGCGAGCCCGGCGCCGAGTACCGCGAGACGATCGCCACCGCGACCGCCGCGGCGGCGGCCGGCGGCGTCACCTCGATCCTCGCGCGTCCCGACACCAGCCCGCCGGTCGACGACCCGGCCGTGGTGGACTTCCTGCTGCGCCGCGCCCGCGATACCGGCAGGGTGCGCATCCTGCCCTGCGCTGCGCTCACCAAGGGTCTGCGCGGCGAGGAAGTCGCCGAGATCGGCTTGTTGCTGCAGGCCGGCGCGGTCGCCTTCTCCGAAGGCGGACGGACGCTGCGCAATGCCCGCGTGCTGCGTCGCGCGATGCTCTATGCGCGCGACTTCGACGCCCTGACGATCCACGCCACGCAGGACCCTGACCTCGCCGCCGATGGCGTGATGAACGAGGGCGAACTGGCCTCCCGCCTCGGCCTGCCCGGCATCCCGCGCGAGGCCGAGGTCATCGCGCTGGAGCGCGACATGCGGATCGTGGCGCTGACCGGCGCCCGCTACCACGCCGCCTGCGTCACCACGGCCGAGTCGCTGAAGATCATCGCGCGGGCAAAGGAAGAAGGGCTGCAGGTGACATGCTCGACCAGCATCAATCACCTGACGCTGAACGAGAACGACATCGGCGACTACCGCACCTTCCTCAAGCTGTCGCCGCCGCTGCGCAGCGAGGACGATCGCCTGGCCTTGTGCGAAGGGGTCGCGACCGGCCTCGTCGACTGCATCCATTCCGATCACGTGCCGCAGGATGTCGAGGTGAAGCGGCTGCCCTTCGCCGAGGCGGGGGCCGGTGCGATCGGGCTGGAAACGATGCTCTCGGCGTCGCTTCGCCTCGTCACCGCCGCCCATGTCGCGTTGCCAACGCTGCTGCGCGCGATGACGAGCCGTCCGGCAGAAATTCTGCGCCTGCCGCAGGGCCGGTTGGCGGTTGGCGCGCCGGCCGACCTGATCCGCTTCGATCCCGACGAGCCCTACGTCGTCGATCCCGCGGCGTTGCGCTCGCGTTGCAGGAACACGCCCTTCGACGAGGCCCGACTCGAGGGTCGGGTCAAGCTGACGCTCGTCGCCGGCGCGGTCGCCTTCGAGGCAGGCTGACGCGACGGGGCCAGACCCGGATGCGCTTCGATGCTTCGACGGTCCGCTTCGGCTCGGTTGCTCCGGCAGCCTATCGCGTCTGGCCGCGGCTGTGCGTCTGTGCAGGGCGGCCTTGCGGAGTCGGCTCTCGGCCACCGACCTGATTGCCGCGCGGTCCCGCTCCGCGATGCTGCCCGCCTGCCGGCTTGCCGGCGCCGTGCTGCGTTCTCTGCTCGGGACGTGCGTCCCCGCGGCGTCCTTCGCCGGGATGAGCCTGCGACATGCGCCCCGGCTGCGGGCGACCCTGCTGCGGCGGCCGGGCCCCCGGGGGTGGGGCGGGCAGGGGCGGCGGGGCCGCCGAGACGGGCGTGCGCGGCGTGGTGCTCCACGCCGCCATCACGGCGCCCTCGAACCACCGCGCGAAGGCGACGCTGGGCGGATGGCTGGCCGCGCGCATCATGATCGGCATCGGCGGCGTCGACTCCCGCGCCCTCACCGCGACGATCCGCGAGAACGGCATGCCCAACGCCGTGATCGCGCACGAGCTGCACGGCCGCTTCGACCGCGAGGCGCTCAAGGCGCGGGCGGCGGCGTTCCGCGGCATGCAGGGCACCGACCTCGTGCCCGACGTGACCTCGTCGGAGCGCTCCGAATGGGCCGAGACGGTGTGGAGCCTGCAGGGGGGCTTCGGCCGCCAGGACGCGCCGAAGCACCGCGTGGTGGCGATCGACTACGGCATCAAGCGCAACATCCTGCGCCTGCTCGCCGACGCCGGCTGCGCCGTCACCGTCGTGCCGGCCTCGGCCACGGCCGACGACATCATGGCGCTGAAGCCCGACGGCGTGTTCCTGTCGAACGGCCCGGGCGACCCGGCCGAAACGGCGCGCTACGCCGGCACGGTCATCAAGGACATCGTCGACCGCAAGGTGCCGACCTTCGGCATCTGCCTCGGCCACCAGCTGCTGGCGCTGTCGCTCGGGGCGAAGACCGTGAAGATGCGCCAGGGCCACCACGGGGCCAACCATCCCGTGAAGGACCACGGGACGGGCCGCGTCGAGATCGTGTCCATGAACCACGGCTTCGCGGTCGACCCCGGCACGCTGCCCCCGGAAGCCGTCGAAACCCACGTGTCGCTGTTCGACGGCACCAACTGCGGCATCAGCCTGTCGGACCGCCCCGCCTTCTCGGTGCAGTACCACCCCGAGGCTTCGCCCGGGCCGCACGACAGCCGCGGGCTGTTCAAGCGCTTCGTGGAGATGATGGAGGCCGACAAGGCGAGCGGCAAGCCGCGCGGGGCGCGCTGAGGCGCGATTCGGCCCGGCCGACCGAAGGCGAAGACCGGGCTGAAGCGCGGCTGAACGGCGCGCTCAGCCCGGGTTCAAGGTCGG
>CALMRL010000406.1 GCA_937873345.1 uncultured Beijerinckiaceae bacterium
CCGCCACGGGCGTCGGCGCGGGAGCGGTCGCCGGTGCCGCGGCCGGCGCAGCCTTCGCCTCGGCGGCGCATTGCTTGTAGTACTGGTTCCAGGTCAGGCCGGCGAGCGTATTGCCGGCCTTGGCCGCCTGATACTTGCCGGCGCACTCCTTTTGGATAGCGGATGCGGCGCTGGCGGCGGTCGGCGGCACGATTAGGCCGGCGAGCGGCATCAGGGCAAATGGCAGGAGCAGGCGCATCGACGTAGACCCTCTCTCTCGGGCGCGATTGCCCGTCAGAGCGTCCGCAGACTGTCGCGGCCGAGGATACGCGTCAATCCGCCCATCCCCGCACCGCGAGGGCTCGTCTCGTCTCATCGACAGGATTCGTTCTCCGGCGCGACACCTCCCACCGTTCCCGTCCGACGAATGAACAAAGCATGGGCTTGACCGTTACATCGTGACGGAGTCGTGCAGATGAAGCCGGTCGCGATCTCGCTTGCCCTGTTCCTCGGCCTCCTGGGCGGCACCCCTGCGTCGGCATATATCGGCGAAGGCGTGCAGGGGCGGCCGCACGGCGGCAACACGGCCGACCGGCTCTATTCGTACCGGCACGGCGTGCCCTACACCGGCCCGCGTCACCGGCATCACCTCTACGGCAGCCCTTACCGCACCTATCGATACGGCCGTTAGCGGGATCGTGCGTTGCCGGCGGCGAACCAAGCGACGCGTGCTCACTTTTCAGCAGAAGTCCACGATGGGAGGGAAGACATGAGCGAGCTAGGCGCCAATCTGCCGGTTGCGAGACCTTCCATCGTCCAGCGGCAATCCTCGCTGCCCGATGGCGACAGGGAGGCGTTGGAGAGAGCTTTTCATGCGCTGGAGCACACGAGTTTCGCGACGAAGATCGCCGGCGCGGTGGGCAAGCAGTTGGGCTCGCTCATTCGCTTCCTGCCGCCCGGCGCTTCCGCCTTGATCGACAGGGCGGCCGAGAAGGCGATCCGCAGGGCGTTGACCGTCGCCGTCCGCTCTCTGGGCGAGACGCCGAAGCGCGACTCCCGCCTGATGCATCGCGCGCTCGCCGTGGCCTCCGGCGCCGCGGGCGGCCTGTTCGGCCTGACGAGCATCGCCGTCGAACTGCCGGTCTCGACGTTGATCATCCTCCGTTCGATCGCCGACATCGCCCGCAACGAGGGGGAGGAACTCTCCGACCCCGCCGTCGCGCTGGCCTGTCTCGAAGTGTTCGCGATCGGCAGCGGCAGCCAGGACACCGGCGTGCTGAAGAGCGGCTATTTCGCGACGCGCGCCTTGATGGGCAAGACGGTCGGCGAGGCCGCCCAATTCGTCGCGGCGAACGGCCTCGGCGACGCTTCCGCCCCCGCGCTAGTGCGGCTTATCTCGCAGATCGGATCGCGCTTCGGCATCATCGTTTCGGAGAAGCTCGCGGCGCAGGCGGTGCCGGTCATCGGAGCCGCCGCCGGCGCGACGGTGAACTACGCCTTCCTCGAGCATTTCCAGTCGCTCGCCTTCGGCCATTTCACCGTGCGGCGCCTGGAGCGGCAGTATGGGCACGAGGTGGTCCGGGCGGAGTACGACCGCCTTGCGGACGGGGCCGTGCCGGCCTGACGCGAGGCTTCGACTCGAACCTGCCGATCGGTCGCGAACCGATCGGCTCCGCACACGTTGTCGCAGCATGACCAGCACCACTTGCAAGTTCGCGCACACCAGCGGCCTCGCCCGCCCAATCCGCAGTGTCGGACGCGGCGCGGCGGCCATAGGTTTTCTGTCTGCAGCCGTCCTGATGCCGGCACAGGCCCACGCCGGCTTCTTCGAGCAGTTGTTCGGACTCCAGCCGGGGCCTGTGGCTCAGCAGCCGGCCGCCGTGCCCCCTGGGTATGACGATACGGTCCGCCGCGCACCCAGGCCCGTCCGACGGCACGTTGCAGCCCAGACGATCGGTTCGGGCAAGCAGACGCCGACCGACCTGATGCATGACAAGACGCTTCATCAGGGCGATGCGGTGATGATGAAGGGTGGACTCCATATCTACGAGGGCTCGCAGCGCGGCGTCCATGAGGCTGACGACTTCGTTCCGCTCGACCAGTCCGGCCTGCCGCGCAAGGAGCGTGTCGCGCTTGCCGCCGTCGATGCGACGCATGCCAGCGTTGTCGACAAAGATGCCGGCGCCGCCGGCACCCTCGTTTCGGGGCGGTCGGCTGCGGTGAGCGCGCCGATCGTGGAGGGCAGGATGATCTCGGACGCCCGTGGCAACAAGGTCCGCTATATCGGTCCTTGATTACCGTCCTCGAAGCCGAGTTCAGACACGATGGAAGCGGCTAGCGGGCGCGTGATGCGTCGGCCGGCCGCCATCGCCGTCTCGTCAGCGAGCTTAACGAAGCGGTTCACCGCCGCGAAAGATTGCTCGCAGTGCCGGGCGGCGTAATTGACGACATCTTCCTCAATCGCGATCTGCCGATCGGCGAACAGCTTGACGATCACGGCGCGGATCAGGGCGGAATCCGGGGAGGCGATCGTTGCCACCGGGGAGAGGCGCAGCCGCGATAGCAGATCGGGCGTGCGGATCGACCAAAGTCCAGGCTCGACCCGTGCCGTCATCAGCAGCGAGCCGCGCGTCCCTCGCAGCGCGTTGAGGAAGTGAAAGAAGGCGCCCTCGTCAGGGGGGTGACGGTCACAGTCCTCAAGCACCAAGGGCTCGTCTATGGCCGCCTCGGCGGCGACCGCGGCTGCGTCGAGCCGCCGGGCCTTGGCCCGCTCCTCCCAAATCGCGGCGAGGTGGCTCTTGCCCGACCCCGCCGGGCCGACCAGCAGGAGCACGGGGTCCGGCCAAGCGGGCCAGCGCATCACCGCGTCATGGGCCGCCTCGTTGCCCGGCGACACCAGGAACTCGTCGGCGGCGTAGGAGGGCGCGCGGGCGAGCTCGAGCGCGAGCTGCCGTGCTGGATGCCTGCCCCGTCCGCCCGCTGCGCTCACGCCGGCGTCCGCTCGAGAACGGGATCGCCCAACGCCATCTCCGTCAGCTTCGGCGTGGCAGGCGGCGTCGCCTCGCCCGGCCCCGCGATGGCCGTCACCGCGTTGAGACCTGTGTAGATCGGGCTGCGGCGATAGCGATTGGCGCCGAACCGCAGCAGCACGCCGAGCGCGGACGCCACGGGCACCGCGACGAGCAGGCCGGTGAAGCCGAACACCGACCCGAAGCCGAGAAGGGCGAAGATGATCCACACGGGGTGCAGGCCGACCTTGTCCCCGACGAGCTTGGGGGACAGGACATTGCCCTCGAGGAACTGCCCGATCAGCACCACGCCCAGCGCCTCCACCGGCAAATGCCAGCTCGGCCATCCCTGCACCACGGCGATCAGCAGGGACAGCACCAGCACCATCAGCGAACCGACATAGGGGATGAAGGCGAGCAGGCCGCCGGCGATGCCGATGAGCAGGCCGAAGTTCAACCCGACGAAGGAGAGGCCGATGCCGTACCACGCTGCCAGGAACAGGCAGACCAGCCCCTGCCCACGCAGGAAGCCGGCGAGCGCCCTGTCGATATCCGCGAAGATGCCGCGCACCGTGTCGCGGTCGCGCGGCGGCACCAGGCCGTCGATGGTGGCGATCATCCTCGGCCAGTCCACCAGCATGTAGAAGGCGACCACCGGCGTGATCACGATCAGCGACAGGAGGTCGAGCAGCGCGGCGCCGTGCGCGAGCAAGCTGTTGCCGAAGCCGACAACCCAGTTCACCGCCTGGTTGACGAAGTCGCTGGCGGAGCTCGACAGATCGGAGAGGCGGCCGCCGAGGCCGTACTTCTGCATCAGCGAGCCGATGAAGCCGTGGGTCACCTGGTCGCCGGCACCCGCGCCGAGTTCCTGCGCCTTGCGAACCAGATCAGGGAACGCCTTGATAAAGCCGGCGATCTGGCGCGCCAGCATCGGCGAAAACGGGCGATGGTGACGACGATGACAAGGATCGCCGCGCCGAGGATGAGCAGCGCCGCGCCGGTCCGGCCAAGGCCGAGCCTCACCATCCGGTTGACCAGCGGATCGAGGAGGTAGCCGATCACCGCCGCGACGATGAAGGGCGGCAGGACGGCTGCGAACAGCCAGAGCAGGCCGATGAGGATCGCGAGCAGGGCCAGCCAGAAGCCGGCCTGCCATCCAAGGACGATGCCCCGTCTCACGATCGCACGATCTCGCTGAAAGGAGGCGCTGATGCCTCTCCCAAATGGCAGTGCTCGCCGCGAGCGTCAATGCGGTGGTCCCGGCGGCGACCCGCGTGGGCGCGGATGGTGGAGAGGCGTTATCGCGTGGCCGTGCGGCGCTTGCGCGGCGCGGCGGCGGCGCTTACCCCTGCCGGAGTGAGCAATGAGCGACCCGCCCAACCTGTGCCCAACGGGGCCGCGCCGTCCCTGACCTATGCCGACGCCGGCGTCGACATCGATGCCGGCAACGCGATGGTGGAGCGCATCAAGCCGATGGTGCGCGCGACGCGGCGGCCCGGTGCCGATGCCGAGATCGGCGGCTTCGGCGGCCTCTTCGACCTCAAGGCGGCGGGGTTCACCGACCCCATCCTGGTCGCCGCCAACGACGGCGTCGGCTCCAAGGTGAAGATCGCCGCCGAGACCGGGCGGCACGCGACCGTCGGGATCGACCTCGTCGCGATGTGCGTCAACGACCTGGTGGTGCAAGGCGCCGAGCCGTTGTTCTTCCTCGACTACTACGCCACCGGTCGGCTCGACCCCACGGTCGGCGCGGTGCTGGTCGAGGGCATCGCCGCGGGCTGCCGTGAGGCCGGGGCGGCGCTGATCGGCGGCGAAACGGCGGAGATGCCGGGCCTCTACGCGGGATCCGACTACGACCTCGCCGGCTTCTCCGTCGGCGCGGCCGAACGCGGCGCCCTGCTGCCCCGCCCCGATATCATGCCGGGCGACCTGCTCCTCGGCCTGCCCTCGTCGGGCGTGCACTCCAATGGCTTCAGCCTCGTCCGCCGCATCGTCGCGGCGAGCGGGCTGCGCTGGACCGATCCCGCGCCGTTCGCGCAGGGGCAGGACCTCGCCGAGGCGCTGCTGACGCCGACGCGCATCTACGTCCGCCCGATCCTCGCCGCGCTGCGGGCACAGGGGCAACGCTTCGGCCTCAAGGCGCTGGCGCACATCACCGGCGGCGGTTTCCCCGACAATGTGCCGAGGGTGCTGCCCCCCGGCTGCGCAGCGGAAGTGGACCTGTCCGCCATCGCCGTGCCGCCGGTGTTCGGTTGGCTCAGCCGCACCGGCAACGTCGCGGAATCAGAGATGCTGCGCACCTTCAACTGCGGCATCGGCATGGTGCTGGTCGTGGCCGAGAGCGAGCGCGATGCCGTTGCCGCCTCTCTCGCGGAGTCCGGCGAGCATCCGGTGACGCTCGGCCGTCTCGTGCCGCGCGGCGAGGGTGCGGGCGTGCGCTTCACCGGCCGCCTCGCCCTGGGAAGCCCGTCGCCGTGAGGACGCGGGTCCGCACGGCCGTCCTCATCTCGGGGCGCGGCTCCAACATGGAGGCGCTGATCGCCGCCGCGCGCTCGCCGGACTATCCCGCCGAGATCGCGCTGGTGCTGTCGAACCGCCCTGATGCGCCGGGGCTGTCGCGTGCCCGCGAGATGGGGGTCGCCGTGCAGGCCGTCGACCACAAGATCCACGCCGGTCGCGAGGAGTTCGAGCGCTCGATGCAGGCGGTGCTCGACATCCACCGCATCCAACTCGTGGCGATGGCCGGCTTCATGCGGATGGTGACGCCGTGGTTCGCCGAGCAGTGGCGCGGCCGGATGATCAACATCCACCCCGCCCTGCTGCCGGCCTATCGCGGCCTCGACACCCACGCGCGGGCGCTGGCGGACGGGGTGAGGGTGCACGGCTGCACCGTGCACTTCGTGGTTCCGGCGATGGACGAGGGGCCGATCCTAGCGCAGGCCGCCGTGCCGGTGCTCGACGCCGATACGGAAGGCAGCCTCGCGGCGCGCGTCCTTCGCCAGGAGCACCGCATCTATCCCGCCGCGCTGGCGCGGGTGGCGCGAGGCGGGCTCACCGTGACGGGCAACCGGGTGTACGACGCCGAGACGGCGGCGGAGCCCCCGGCGCTGGTGGTGCCGCCGGTGTAGCGCCGCCATGGCCGAGAGTCGGTCGCCTGACTCAGCCGACGATCTCGTTGCCGCTGAACCATTGCGCGATCTCGACCTGCGCCGTTTCCACCGCGTCCGACCCGTGAGCCGAGTTCTCGCCCACCGAGATGGCATGCTCGGCGCGGATGGTGCCGGGCTCGGCCTTCTTCGGGTCGGTGGCGCCGAGCACGTCGCGGTAGGCCTTGATCGCGCCCTCGCCTTCCAGCACCTGGACCACCACCGGGCCGGCGATCATCGACTCCACGAGTTCGCCGAAGAAGGGGCGGGCGTTGTGCACGGCGTAGAAGGTCTCGGCCTGCGCGCGCGTCATCCGCACGCGCTTCTGCGCGACGATGCGAAGGCCGGTCTTCTCGATCAGCGCGTTGATCGCGCCGGTCAGGTTGCGGCGGGTCGCGTCCGGCTTGAGGATGGAGAAGGTGCGCTCGATCGCCATGGATGCTGTCCGCCGTGCTGACTGTCTGGGGCGCGGCCGGTGTAGACACGGCTCGCGGGCAAGGCAAGCCGCCACGTCTATTCCGGGAGAGGGCATCGGCGGAGCATCAACGACGGCTCATCGCGCCCTCGCCGCGCGACGCCCCGTCAGGCTCGCCCGGTTGAGGAGGGGCAAGCGGTCCGGCTCGGCGACGATATCCTCGGCGGTGGCGATCGCCTCCGCGAGCTGCCGCTCGCTCATGTGGCGGATCGCCGGCCGCCCGACGACGGCGGTCCATGGCGCGCCGAGCACGTGGTCGAGGCAGACGCGCATGAAGCAGTGATCGAGCCGGATCGGCCAGCGCTGCTCGGCGGCCATGCCCGGCAGCACCTCGCGGGTCAAGGCCAGCCAGCGGGCGACCAGCGCCTGGCGGTGGTCAGTCCGCGACATCGGCGGCGGGGCGGTCGCCGCCGGGGGCGTTCTCCACCTTCCAGCGGCCGTCTCCGTCCTGATACTCGATCACCTCGTCTTCGCCGCCGCGCTGCTGCTCGGCCGCCACCGCCTCGGCGGCGTCATGGGCCTCCTCGCGCGAGGGATAGGTCTCGGAGAACACGTCGCCGAGCTTGTAAGCCCAGCCGCCGTCGTGCTCGACCACCTCGTAGGTCACCTTGCTCATCGCATGTCCTCCTCTGTGCGCGGCGAACGACCCCCGGCGGGGGCGGTTCCGCCGCTCAGGGCACGGGGCGCGCCGGCTCCGGTGGCCGCGGGTCGGGCAGGAAACCGGCGGCATTGGGCATGCGCACCTTCGGCAGCGCCGCCGCGTCCATCACCGCGTCGGCCGCGACGATGCGATCCTCGGCGAGGATGAAGGCGCAGAGCGCGTACACCTCGTCGGCGGACAGCGAGCCGGGCGCGTTGAAGGGCATCGCCCGGCGGATGTAATCGTAGAGCGTGGTGGCGTAGGGCCAGTAGCTTTCCACCGTCTTCAGCGGCTTCGCCGAGGCCAGCGTGCCGCGGCCGCCGACGAGCGCGGGGCCGCCGGCCGATTTGACGCCTTCGAGGTGCTCGCCGTGGCAGGCGGCGCATTTCGCGGCGAACACCGCCCTGCCCTCGGCCACCGTGCCC
>CALMRL010000407.1 GCA_937873345.1 uncultured Beijerinckiaceae bacterium
AGCCCGGCGCGCAGCGCGTCGAGCAGCCGCGCCGGGCCGCAGGCGTAGACCTGGACGTCGTCCTCCGGCGGGCCGAGCGCGGCGGCATCGAAGCGGCGTCCCCGCCCCGAGAACCAGGTGGTGAGCCGCGCGCCGCACACGTCGCGCAGGACCGGGAGCAGCGGCGCCCGCTCGGGGTCGCGGAAGCAGGCGTGCACCGTGAAGTCGGCTTGCGCCGCGGCGAGTTCGTGGGCCATCGCGAGCACGGGGGTGACGCCGATGCCGCCGGCGACCAGGATGGTGCGCCGCGCGTCGGCTTTCAGCGGGAAGTTGTTGCGCGGCGCCGAGACGTGCGCCTCCGAGCCCTCGCTCAGGGCCTGGTGCGCCCAGCGCGAGGCGCCCCGCCCGGCGTCCTCGCGCTTGATCGCGATCTCGTAAGCGCTCGCGTCGGCGGGGTCGCCGCAGAGGGAGTATTGCCGGGTGCGCCCGTCGGGCAGGCGCAGGTCGACGTGGGCCCCCGCGGTCCAGGACGGAAGCTCGAGCCGCTTCGGATGCACGAGTCGCAGGTGCAGCACCTCCGCGCTCGCCAGCGTCGCCTCCGCGACGCGCATCTTCATGATGAGGCGGGCGCTCACGCGGTCTGCTCGAGGAACTCGATCGCGTCGCCTAGGCGGATCACGCCGCCGCGCTCGATGCCGCAGTTCAGGCCGGAGCGGTTGTAGAGCGGCAGGAACACGGGCTTGCCCAGCAGTTCCTCGAGGTACTTGCAGGGGAAGTTCAGCCGGCCGCCGCGCAGGATCACCTCGCCGACGCGGAAGCGCCGACCGACGAGGTGGTTCAGCGGCACGCCGATCACGGTGAGGTTGCGCCGGTGGGCGCCGGGCGCGATGGCGAGCGGCCGCTCCTGCATCGGCGGATCGTTGCGCGCCAACGCGTCCAGCGCCTCCTGTTCGATCAGCGTCACCTCGCGCGTGTCGGGCTTGGGCGAGTAGGTGCCGCAGCCGTGATAGTAGCGGTCGCCGACGATCCCGCGACCGGCGACGCAGGTCGCCTCCTTGAGCTCCTCCATCTCGTAGCTCGCGGCAGGCGCGATGTGGATGTGCAGGAGCGTGCCGCGGAAGCCGGTGGCGCCGCCTGGGACCAGCCGAGCCGTCGCGCCGGCGCGGTGCTCGAAGGCCGGCACCATGCGCGAACGGGTTCTCGCGTCGGCGGCGGCACGGCGCACCGCGCTCTCATCGATCCTCCCACCGTCGTCCGGTGGTGTCGCTGGCGCTTTGTCGTCCAAGGTCATGCGATCCTCCATCATCATGCCGCGGTCGCGAGGACGGGCGGAAAGAACGTGCCGTTCGCTGCGCGGGCGCGGTCGTACTCGATGATGCGGGCCGTCTCGGTGGCGATGTCCTCGCCGAGCATGGCCGCCAGGATGTGCAGCGTCGCGTCGATGCAAAGCGACACGCCGCCCCCCGTACCGCTGCCGCCGGCATCGCCGACGCTCGCTTCGCGCACGTCGATGTCGCCATACGTCCTGCGCAGAATCTCGATCGGCGGTTCTTCCGGAGCGAGCGCGCGCCGCTTGGTCGTCGCCGGCAGGCCGGCGAGCACGCCGCTCGCGGCGAGCAGCATCGCGCCGGTGCAGACGGAGGCGAGGCGTCCGCGGCCGTCGGCCTGACGGAGGTGGACTTGGCGAAGGTAGGCGAGCGTCGCCGACGAGCGCGCCGCCTCCGCCCAGCCCGGGCCGCCGGTGACGATCACGACGTCGCACGCCGGGGCATCGTCGATGCCATGGTCGGCGACGATCCTGAGGCCGTTCGACAGCGTCACGATGCCGGCCGCGGGCGCGATCGTGGTGATCGCGATCGCCGGCTCGACGCGGCGCGCCATCGACAGCACGCCGAAGGTGGCGAGGTCGATGGGCTCGACGCCGTCGTAGACGAAGATGCCGAAACGCATGCTGTCACTCCATGATCCCATCGACCCTGTCGGGACGGGTCTCGCGCGCGCAGAGCGCGGCGGTGAAGGTCACGGCGGCGAGGGCGACAAGCATCAAGGAGACGCCGCTTGTGCCGCCGGTGACGCCGACGAGCCAGGTCGCGAGCAGCGGCATCAGCCCGCCGCCGATCGCCGCCGCCACCTGGAAGCCGAGGCTGGCGCCGGTGCAGCGCACCTTGTCCTCGAACAATTCGGGGAAGTAGGCGGCCTCGAGCGCGAACATCATGCCGTGGCCGAGGTTCATGCCGACGACGATGGCGAGCGCGATCACCGCCGGGTCCTTCGTGTCGAGCATGGTGAACAGCGGAAAGGCGAACGCCACGGTGAACAAGGCCCCGGCGAGGAACAGCGGCCGGCGCCCGATCCGGTCCGACAACCAGCCGAAGAAGGGGATCGTCACCACTTCGCAGAGCGCGGCGACGAGGATGATGTCGAGGATCATCGCCTTGGGCAGCTTCAGCCGCGTCGTCGCGTAGACCACGACGAAGACCGTCAGCATGTAGACCCAGGACACCTCGGTGATCTTCAAGCCGACCGCCTTGAGGAAGCCGCCGCGCGCGGTCCTCGCGGTGTCCGCCAGTGGGTTGGCGGAGAGCGCCATCCGCGTCTTCATGTCGAGGAAGACGGGGCTCTCCGCGACCTTCCAGCGCACGATCGTGCCGAAGGCGAAGAGGACGATGCTGCCGAGGAACGGCAGCCGCCAGGCCCAGGCGAGCAGCGTCGGCTCCGGCAGCATCGCCACGAGCGACACCGCCGACGTCGAGAGCACGATGCCGATGGGAAAACCGACCTGCACCAGGCTGCCGTAGAGGCCGCGGCGGTCGACGGGCGCGTGCTCGATCACCATCAGCGCGGCGCCGCCCCACTCGCCGCCGAGCCCGATGCCCTGGCCGAACCGCAGCAGCACCAACAGCACCGGCGCCAGGACGCCGATGGAAGCGTAGGTCGGCAGCAGGCCGATCACGAAGGTGGCGATGCCGGTGATCGCCAGGGTGGCGGCGAGCGTCGACTTCCGGCCGAGCCGGTCACCGTAGTGCCCGAACAGGGCGCCGCCGAGCGGGCGGGCGACGAAACCGACGGCGTAGGTTGCGAGCGAGGCCAGCGTGCCGGCCAGCGGGCTGGCGCCGGGAAAGAACAGCTTGTTGAAGACCAGCGCGGCCATCGTCGCGTAGACGAGGAAGTCGTACCATTCCATGATGGTGCCGACCGAGCCCGCCAGAACCACCGCGGCCATCGACGGGCCGCGGTGCTTTTCGATGGCGTTGTCCAACACGAGCGTCATGGGCACCTCCCATAGGCCTTTCTCACCGGTAAGAAAAGCGTCTGATATGAGAGAGCAAGCGTTGTGCCAGCGCGCGTGATGTCGTGGCGACGGAAACCGGCGGTTATTTCTTCAGGCGGGCGCTGTCGATGATGAGGAAGTACACGCAGTCGCAAGCGCCGACGTTGACGAAGGAGTGGTTGGCGTCAGCCTGGAAGTACAGCGAATCGCCCTCTTCCAGCGTCACCACCTCGCTGCCGATCACCGCCTTGAGGCGGCCGGTCTGGACGAAGATGTACTCTTCCACGCCGCGCTTGTGGGCGCCGAAGTCGCCGGCGGTGGCGCGTGGCGGCAGCGTGTTCAGCACGAAATCGATGCCCCGGCCGGGAAGCACCGGCGACAGGCAGCGCCGGACGAAGCCCGACTCCTCATCCTTGAGCACCGGCTGCCTCCTCGCCGGGATGCGCAGGATCTCCTGCTCGTCCGAGCGCGACATCAACTGCGAGAAGGTCAAGCCGAGCGCCTCGGCGAGCTTGGCCAGCACCGTGGTCGTCGGCACCGCCTCGTCGCGCTCGATCCTCGAGATCATCGCCCGGCTGACGCCGGCCTTCTGCGCGAGCTGCTCAAGGGAAAGGGCCTGCGCCTTGCGCGCATCGCGAACGAAAAAGCCGATGCGGCTGCCGGCGGCCTGAGCGAGCCCGTCGGAGGCAGCCGTAGCGTCAGTGGCGTCGGTCGTCATCGGCACGGGCGCTCCTACTCCAGCGCCACCGTTTCGCATGGTTTGACCGGAAGGCGCCAGCTACGAACCCTTCACGCCCGATGTCTGCACCGCTCCTCGAAACAAGCCCTTGATCCTGAGCGGTCGGAGAGGGTGTACTCCCGCTGAGCTGAGCACCTCCAAGAACCCGATGATGCGCTTTGCGGAGGTGTGATCGAGGCTGGA
>CALMRL010000408.1 GCA_937873345.1 uncultured Beijerinckiaceae bacterium
CACCGGCACCTTGTGCGCGGCGAGCTGCGCGCGGCAGTGCGCGAGGAGCGCCTCGACATCGGCGGGGTGGCGCAGCACAACCGAGGCCGAGACGAGCGCCCCCGTGATCGGCGAGCGCCGCGCCTCGGCGCGCGACATCCGCACGGCGGGATGGGCGTTGAGCACCGCCTCGACCTCTTCCGGGTTCACCTTGAGGCCACCGACGTTGATGATGCCGCCGCGCCGCCCGGCGAAGGAGCAGCGCCCGTCGCGCTCCTCCACGAGGTCGCCGGTGTCGACGTAGCCCTCCGCGTCGCGCAGCGGCGGCGCGCCCTCCCCGAGATAATGCGACGCCGTGCGCGCCGAGCGGATGCGCAGCGTGCCGTCGACGATCTTCATCGCCACGGGGCCGGGCGTCGCGCCGTCCTGGCGCAGCAGCGCGGCAGGGAAGCCGGCGCGGCCGTCGCCGACGGCGAAGGCGACCCCTGCCTCGGTGGCGGCGAAGGCGTGGGCGAGCTCCGCCCGTGGAAAGGCCGCGCGCAGCGCATCGAGCACCGGCTGGTCGGCGGTCTCGCCGCTGAGCCGGATGTAGGCCGGCGCGATCGCCTCCCTCGCGGGCGACATCAGCACGCGGCGCCAGTGCGAGGGCGTGCCGGAGAGATGGGTAACGCCGGCCCGGCCGAGGCGGCGCAGGTGCGCCTCCATCGTCTCGCCCGCGCGGCCGGTGACGAGCGGCGCGCCGCCGAGCACGGCGCGCAACAGGATCTGCAGGCCGCCGTAGCGGCGGATGTCGTAGAAGGTCGCCCAGACCGCCGGTGCGCTCCCGGACGTGATCGCCCCGGTGAGGCCGGCGAGGGAATGCACCACCAGCTTCGGCCGCCCCGTGGTGCCGGAGGTGGCGAGCACCCATTCCGTGTCGCGGTGAGACGGCGCCACCTCCGACCCCGCTTCGCGGAGGGAAGAGGAGCTTGGCGGCAGGGCGGCACGTAGCAGGCGCACCGCATCGACGCGGGTGCCGTCTGAGACCACCGCCTCGATCCCGGCCTCGGCGACGAAGCCGGCGAGGTCTGCGGCGGTGGCGTCGGGCGGGGCCAGCACCATGCGTCGCGCCAGTCCGTCTAGCTCGACCATGGCGGCGGCGGCGAGCGGCTGCGCGGACACGGCGAGCAGGACGGAGGCATCGGCGAGGCTCGCGGCGTCCTCGATGCAGCACCCCCCGAGCACGGCGGAGGCGACGCCGTCCTCGACCGTGGAGCGGGCGAGGGTACTGAGCCGCGTCTCAGCCAACGGCGGCTTCGTAGAAGCGGACCAATTCGCCGACGGTGACGGGCAGCTCGATCTCATCGGCGGCGGAGAAGGGATCGACGCCGAGCTGCTCCTCCAGCCGCGCGACCAGCACGGCGAAGCCGAGCGAGTCGAGCCCCGTGCCGGTCAGCGGCGCGTCGTCGTCGAGAGGGCCGAGGGTACGCTGCTGCTCGGCGGCGATGCGGCGCATCGCGTCGAGGATGGTGGTGCGGACTTCAACCATCAGCCCCGCCCCTCGTGAAAATGGTCGTACACCAGCTTCGCCGTGCCGGCGTTGATGCCCGGCACCTTTTCGAGGTCGCCGAGCGCTGCCCGGCTCAGCGCCTTGGCGGTGCCGAAGGCGTTGAGCAGCGCCCGCTTGCGCGCCGGCCCGATGCCGCTGATCTCGTCGAGCGGGCTCTTCACGAACTCCTTCTTGCGCTTGGCGCGGTGGGTGCCGATGGCGAAGCGGTGCGCTTCGTCGCGCAGCCGCTCGACGAAGTACAGGGCGGGATCGCGAGGGGGCAGGCGGAACGGCTCGCGGCCCTCGACGAAGAAGGTCTCGCGTCCCGCGTCGCGGTCGCGCCCCTTGGCGATCGCCACCACGGCGACGTCGGTGATCTGCAACTCGTCGAGGATCTGGCGGGTGGCGTTGAACTGGCCGCGGCCGCCGTCGATCAGGATCAGGTCGGGGCGGGCGGGGCAGCCCTCCTCCGCGCGGTCGGCCGATGCCGACTGGCCGGCGGGATCGCCGGCGGCGGTGACGGCCGGCGCCTCGCGGTTCAGTCGGGTGAAGCGGCGTCGCAGCACCTCCTTCATCATGCCGAAGTCGTCACCGGGCGTCGCCTCGTCGCCCTTGATGTTGAAGGTGCGGTAGTGCGTGCGCATGAAGCCGCCGGGGCCGGCGACGACCATCGCGCCGACCGCGTTGGTGCCCATGATGTGCGAGTTGTCGTACACCTCGACGCGCCGCACCGTGCGCTCGATGCCGAAGGCCTGGGCCAGCGATCCGAGCAGCTTCTCCTGCGAGGCCGTCTCGGCAAGCGTGCGACTCAGCGTGCCCTTGGCGTTGCTGGCGGCGTGCTCGACCAGCTCGCGCTTCTCGCCGCGCTGCGGCACCGCGATCTCCAAGCGTGACCCATGGCGCTCGCACAGCGCCTCTTCCAGCAGGGCTCGGCTCTCGATCTCATGGGAGAGCAGGACCAACCGCGGCGGCGGGCGCTCGTCGTAGAACTGCGCGACGAAGCTGTCGAGCACCTCGGCCGGCTCCATCGTGCGGTCGGCTTTGGGGAAGTACGCCCGGTTGCCCCAGTTCTGGTAGGTGCGGAAGAAGAACACCTCGATGCAGAACTGCCCGGCCTGCTCGACGATCGCGAAGACGTCGGCCTCCTCGGTCGATTTCGGGTTGATGCCCTGCGCGCCCTGGATCGCGGACAGCGCGGCGATGCGGTCGCGCAGCCGCGCCGCGCGCTCGAACTCCATCGCTTCCGCCGCCTCGCCCATCTCGCCGGCGATCCGGTCGCGCACCGCCCGGCTCTTGCCCGACAGGAAGTCGCGCGCCTCCTTGACCAGGGTGGCGTAGTCGGTGTGGCTGACCTCGCCGGTGCACGGCGCCGAGCAGCGCTTGATCTGGTACTGCAGGCAGGGCCGAGTGCGGTTCTCGTAGTACGAGTCCGAGCAGGAGCGCAGCAGGAAGGCGCGCTCCAGCGCGTTCAGCGTGCGGTTGACCGCCCAGGTCGAGGCGAAGGGGCCGAAGTAGTCGCCCTTGCCCGACCGCGCCCCCCGGTGCTTGACGAGCTGCGGCGCCGGGTGGCCGGCGGTGAGCAGGATGTAGGGGAACGACTTGTCGTCGCGCATCAGCACGTTGAAGCGCGGACGCAACTGCTTGATGAGGTTGGTTTCGAGCAGCAGCGCCTCGGTCTCCGTGGCGGTGGAGACGAACACCATCCTCACCGTCAGGGCGACCATCCGCGCGATGCGGTTGGTGTGGCCGGCCACCCGCATGTAGCTTGCGATACGCTTTCTCACGCTCTTCGCCTTGCCGACGTAGAGCACGGCGTCGTCGGCGCCGAGCATGCGGTACACGCCGGGGCCGACCGGGGCGTGCTGCCAGTGCGCGCGGATCACCGCCCGCCCGGCCTTCACCGAGGCGGGGGCGGCCTCGCCGTCGTCGGCGGGCGGCTCGTCGGTGTCGAACGCCGCGAGGTCGGGCTCTTCGCCATCGAGGATGTCCGGCGCCCTCGTTTCCGCGCCTCCATCCATCCCGGGCGCGGCGGGCGCCGACGCACCGGGGTCGTCGGGCTCCATCCCGCCTTGAGGGCGCGCCATCGCCTCGCTCGCATCCATGGAGGTGATCTAGACCCGGCCGGCACGGCTGGAAAGGGCGCCTGACGACGCCGGCAGTCGTCGCCTCGATGCTTGCGGCGAAAGGCCGGGCTCGCGAGACGGGATAGGCGTGGCCGCCGGGCGCGGCTTGCGGTATTTCCATCGCATGCGACGGACGACGGCCGCTCTCCGCTCCTCCCGGCATTGCGGCCTGCGGGGCGGGCCTGTACACGCGTTGCTGATCGTGCCCTCGCCATCGGTCCAGCCGCGCAGGACCCGGCGCGTGACGACCCTTTCTTCTCTCGCAGCGATCGTTGCGACACGGTTCAAGGATCCATCGATGAAGGTTTCAGCCATCGCCGCCGCCGCGCTGTCCGGCCTGCTCGCCGCAGCTCCGCTCGCCGCGCCGGCCTTCGCCGCGAACAGCCCCGCCGGCGAATGGACGGTCGCCGACGGCTCGGCGGTGGTCCGCATCTCGAAGTGCGGTGGTGGCTTCTGCGGCTTCGTCGCCAAGGGCCAGCCCGGCAAGGACTACCGCAACCCCGATCCGCGCAAGCGCAACCGCTCGGTGATCGGCATCCAGGTGATGTTCTCGATGAAGCCGAACGGCGCCAACGCCTGGACCGGCGAGACCTACAACGCCGAGGACGGGCAGATCTACATCGGCACGATCAAGCTCGCCGGCGACAACGGCCTCGAGGTGCAGGGCTGCGTGCCGAACGGCGGCGTCTGCGGTTCGCAGAACTGGACGCGCGCCCGCTAAGCGGCGGATAATTCGTCCAGACGCCCGACGCCGGCCCCATCGGGCCGGCGTTGTACCGTTTAGGGGTGCCTGCTACGACCATCGGCAGGATGCCGCGCTTCCGCGGCGATGATGGTAGCGCGATGAAGGTTCTGGCGGGCAACTCCAACCGCGCGCTGACCGAGGAGATCGCCGCCCACCTCGGCGTGACGCTCACCAAGTGCCAGGTCCGGCGCTTCGCCGACATGGAGGTGTTCGTCGAGATCCAGGAGAACGTGCGCGGGCAGGACGTGTTCATCGTCCAGTCCACCTCGTTCCCGGCCAACGACCACCTGATGGAACTGCTGATCATGGCGGATGCCTGTCATCGCGCCTCGGCGCGGCGCATCACCGCCGTGCTGCCGTACTTCGGCTACGCCCGCCAGGACCGCAAGGCCGGTCCGCGCACCCCGATCTCGGCCAAGCTCGTCGCCAACCTAATCACGCGGGCCGGCGCGGACAGGGTGCTCACCGTCGACCTGCACGCCGGGCAGATCCAGGGCTTCTTCGACATTCCCACCGACAACCTGTTCGCCGCCCCGGTGCTGGTGCGCGACATCCGCGCTCGGATGCAGCATGCCGACACCATGGTGGTATCGCCCGACGTCGGCGGCGTGGTGCGCGCCCGCGCGCTGGCCAAGCGCATCGACGCGCCGCTCGCCATCGTCGACAAGCGCCGCGAAAAGGCCGGCGAGTCCGAGGTGATGAACATCATCGGCGACGTCAGCGGGCGCTGCTGCATCCTTGTCGACGACATCGTCGACTCCGGCGGCACGTTGTGCAACGCCGCCGACGCGCTGCTCGCCGAAGGTGCCCGCGAGGTCTCAGCCTATATCACCCACGGCGTCCTCTCGGGCGACGCGGTGAAGCGCATCGGCTCTTCCAAGCTGAAGGAGCTGGTGGTGACCGACACGATCCAGCCGACGGCTGCGGTCAAGGCCGCATCCAACATCCGCGTGGTGACGATCGCCCAACTGATCGGCGAGGCGATCGCCCGCACGGCGAAGGAGGAAAGCGTGTCGAGCCTGTTCGACTGACGGCTCGACCGGTCAGCCCTTGTCCTTCGACAGCTCGAGGTAGCGCTGGGTGACCGTCTCGATGATCCCGTCGATCTCTTCGGCCGCCTCCTTTTCCTCGGTGATCGACTTCTCGAAGGCGGTCGAGGCGGCCTCGTGGCCGGCGGCCTTGGCGATCACGATCAGCGAGCGGTAGGCGGCGATCTGGTCGTACTGGAAGGCGTAGCCGGCGAAGAGGTTCTTCAGCACCGCGTCGCCCGAGGTGCCGTGCACCGCCGCACCGATCGCGCCGGCAGCCTTGGTCACCGCCTCCTTGAGGCCCGACGCGCCCTCGTCCAGCTCGGCCAACGCCGTGTCGAGGCGGCCGATCTGCGCCTCGGTGGCCGGGATGTGCTTGTTCAGGACAGCCTGGTACTTCGGATAGTCCGCGAGGCTCGACACCTGGCTTTTCATCTGCGTCAAGCCCTGCTCCTCGAGGGCGCGCGTGCTCTTCAGGGCGTCGCGATACTGCTTGGCGTACATGCCGGCTCCTTCAAACATTCACCTGGTCGGTGAGACTCGCGGCCAACGCGAGGTGATCGGCTGGGTTGGCTGCCGCATCGCCGCAGGGCGGATGGTCGCGCGCGGCCTTCGCGAGGGCGTCTCGTGCGGCGGCAAGGGCGCGACCGCTTCGGGCAACCGCCAGCTTCTTGACATGTTCTATAAATCGTACATGTACGTAAACAAGCTTTCGAGGAGAATGACATGCGCGTGTCCCAGTGCGTCCCGATCAACCTGCCCATCGCCTCGGTCAACCTGCCGGAGTGGCTTTTCACGATGACGGAAGACGACTACGCCAAATGCTCGCGCGGCCACCGTGCCATCGCCATGCTTGGCGGTCCGCAACGCAGCGGCATGGTGAATGTCGAGTCGATCGGGGGCTCGCTCCTCATCCAGCACTACGCGACCTCCCGCGCGGAGGCTCACCATGTGACGATGACCTCGGAGCGAAGTCGGGCCTACATGATGCACCTCGTCCCGGTGCCCTGCCGGGTGGTGTGGGACATGCAGGTCCGAGCGGACGGTTCGACTAAAAGCCTGTTCACATGCGCGATCGACGTGCGATTGCCGACGCCGGTGCGTCTGATGAGCTACGCCACGGCCGCGCCACTGTTCATCCGTCGACACCTCGATGAAGAGACACATGGCTTCGCGCAGGCGATCGAGCGACGGTTCCAGCGGCAAGAGCGCGATGCGGCCTAGCCCAGCGGGCCGGGCCGCGCCCCCGCGCCGCCTCGAACCCCCGCCGCGGCAGGATGAGCCGGAGCACCGGGCGAGGGGCATGCCCAGCGGCAGCCTCCGTGACATCCGGCTAAAGTAACGCGTCGCCTCGCGAGGGCACATCCTGGACGTCGCGGCGGCCCTGATCGAACGCGACGGCGCGGACGCACTCACGATGCGCAAGCTGGCGCAGGCGCTCGATTGCTCGCCGATGGGGCTGTACTCGTACTTCGTCAACAAGCACGATCTCCTGCACGCCCTGGCGCAGCGGGACTTCGCCGCCCTTGCGGACTGCTTCGCAGATGCCCCATCCGGCGATCCCGTCGCCGCCCTCAGCGAACTGTTCGGGGAGCTTGCCCGCTTCGCCTTCGAGAAGCCGGCGCAGTATCGCACGATGTTCATGATGCCGGAGGCGCAACCAGCCGAGGCGGCGAAGTCCGAACGCGCGATCTACGGCGACAATCCCGCCTTCGCATCCGGGGTCGATCGCGTTCGGGCCTGCATCGAGGCCGGTGCCTTCACCGGCGATGCCCATGCCGCGACGACGCTGCTCTGGACCGCGGTGCACGGGGCGATCGCGGCAGTCATGAACTTCCCCGCCTTTCCCTTCGGCACGCCCGAGGGATACGTCGGCCGCGTCGTCGAGACGATGCTGCTCGCCTTCCGGGCGCGGAGCGTCGAACCCTTTTGACGGTACGACCGGTCACCGGCGCGGAGGTGTTCTCGACGCCTCCGACCATCCTACGCATCGATGCAGTCGCGCACCTTTGCCGCCAGCTCGGCGATGGTGAAGGGCTTGGAGATCAGCTGCACGCCGGGATCGATGATGCCGTTGTGCACGATCGAGTTGCGGGTGTAGCCGGTCATGTACAGCGTCTTCAGCTCGGGCCGTAGCAGCCGCACCTTGTCGACGAGCTGCTTGCCGGTGAGGACCGGCATCACGACGTCGGTGAGGAGCAGCGAGATGTCGCCCTCGCCCTCGCAGATATGCAGCGCTTCCTGGCCGTTGGCGGCATGGATCACGGTGTAGTCGAGCTCGCGCAGCGCATCCACGGTGAGGCGGCGCACGCCCTCCTCGTCCTCGACGACGAGGATGATCTTGCGCGGCTCGCCGCGCGGCAGCTCCTGCGCCGGTTCGCGGGAGCCGTCGTCCCGTCGGCCGAGGGCTTCGCGGGGGTCGACGTCCGCATGGAAGCGACGCGGCAGGTAGATGCGCACGGTGGTGCCGCGCCCCAGCTCGGAATACAGCGCGACGTGGCCACCCGATTGCTTGACGAAGCCATACACCTGGCTGAGGCCGAGCCCCGTGCCCTTGCCGACCCCCTTGGTGGTGAAGAACGGCTCGAACGCCTTCGCCATCACGGCCGGCGTCATGCCGAGGCCGGTATCCGTCAGCGCCACCACCACGTATTGCCCGGCCTTCACCTCGGCGTGGGCGGCGGCGTAGCTGTCGTCGAGGTGGGCGTTGCCCGTCTCAAGCGTCAGCTTGCCGCCGTCCGGCATCGCGTCGCGGGCGTTCACCGCCAGGTTGATGATGGCGTTCTCCAGCTGGTTGGCGTCGGCCTCGACGTACCACAGGCCGCCGGCGAGGACGGTTTCGACCTGCACGGCCTCGCCGAGGGTGCGCCGCAGCAGCTCGGAGAGGCCCGGCAGCACCTTGTTCAGGTGCAGCACGGTCGGCGCCAGCGGCTGCCGGCGGGCGAAGGAGAGCAGCCGATTGGTCAGGTTGGCGGCGCGCTCGGCCCCCTCGGTCGCCATCGCCACGTAGCTGCGCAGCTTGGCGTCGTCGGGGGCGATGCGCCGGCCCATCATGTTCAGGCTGCCGATGATGATCGCCAGCATGTTGTTGAAGTCGTGCGCCAGGCCGCCGGTGAGCTGGCCGACGATCTCCATCTTCTGCGCCTGGTGCAGCTCGCCTTCGAGCTTCTCGCGCCGCTCGGCTGCGGCCGCCAGCTCGGCCATCGCCGCTTCGCGTTCGTCGTTGGTCGCGACGAGACGCATCTCGCGCCGTCGCGCTTCGTTGAGCGCCAAGCCGGCCGCCATCATCGCGGCGACGATGGCGAGCGCCACGGCGATCTCGGTCTGCTGCCCCGTCGCGTGGGCCTGCCGTTCGCGCGCGTTGGTCTCGCCGTCGTTGATCGATTCGAGTTGGCTTGCGAGCAGGCGCGCCTGCTCCATCAGGTGCAGCCCGTCGTCGGAGCCGACGACCGCCAGCGCGCCGGCGCGATCACCGGCCTGGGTGAGATCGACGGTGCGCTTCAGCTCGGCCATCTTGGCGTCGGCGACGGCGCGGAACTGCCGCAGCAGCTCCCGCGCGCGCGGGTTGCCGGCGAAGCCGGCGTCGAGGTCGTCGAGCTGAGGGCCGAGCGTGCGCGTCGCCTCGACGTAGGGTGCGAGATAGGCCGGCGCTTGCTTCAGCAGGAAACCGCGCTGCCCCGTCTCGGCGTCCTGCAGCACGGAGAAGGCTTCGAGCAGGTCGGAGCGCACCCGCACCGCCCGGGTGATCGCCCGCACGTCGCGCTCGCGCTCGCTGACGAGCGACGCGGTCACCGCCGCTACGGCGATGAGCAGGAGGAAGGCGCAGAGCAGGGGCAGCAGCGCCCGAGCGGTCCGCTTCGACAACAAAGCCATGCCTGCAGTTTAACCAATCGCGTGCCGGGTGCGAAGCGCCGGCGACGCCATCGACCCCCATCCATCCACCGCCGGCGCACACGGCTGCGTGAGCGCCGCTCGGCGCGGATGTTTCAGTTCGGCGCGAGCGACAGCTCCAGGCGCCGGCCGAGCCGGTCGAACAACTCGCCACGGCGTACGGTGAGGCGGTCGCGCAGCACCGCCTGCTGCAGGCTGACGAGCCGTCCTCGCGCCTCCTCGTCGGGAAGCGGGCCGCCGCCCGCCCCCTGCCCCGTTCCTTGCGCCTTGGCGGCGAACACCGCCAGCGCGTACCAGCCGGCGTCCTCCTCGGGGATCAGCGCCGCCAGCTCGTCGAAGCGCAGGTCGGGTCCGATGACGTGGAGGTAGGATGAGCGCACCGGCACGATGGTGCCCGGCGCCTCCTCGAACAGGATGAGGAACATCGTGAACGGACCCTCGCGGTCGAGGGTCTCCGTGAGCCAGCGGTCGAAGGCGGTGAGGATCATCAGGCGGTCATCGTCAGGCGGCTTCGGCGCCGAACACCGCCGACGGCGCTCGCACCACCCGGCGCAGGTCGCCGTCGCGCTTCGTCAGGCCCTCGCGGTCGAAGTATTCGAGGATCTGGATCGCCACCTTTCGGCCGTTGTCGAGCCGGTCGCGGAAGTCGGCGGCCGAAAACACGCCGGTCGCGCTCGTCCGCGTCAGGTGCTCGGCGATGCCGGCCATTTCCATCACCGTGCCGCGCAGGAAGAAGTGGTCGTGGGCGATCTCCACCAGCCGTCCCGTGCGCGCCAGCGCCTTGCAAGCGCGGCGCACGCCGGGCTCGGCGGCGGACGCGTCGCGCCCGAGATCGCGCACGCGGGGCGGGCGG
>CALMRL010000409.1 GCA_937873345.1 uncultured Beijerinckiaceae bacterium
GCTCGGCGCCTGCCCCGCGCGCAACGACGGCGCCGCCGCCTTCGCCGAGGGAGCGGAGCTGCAGCAGCTCGTCGAGGGGGCGGAGCTGCGGCTGCGCCGCGAGGAAGCGCTGTGCCGGGTGCCCAAATCCGTCGACGGCAGCAAGCGCGCCGACGCCGCGCCCGCCCCGCCGGCACGCTAGGGGAGCCCGATGGACCGATCCGGACGCAAGCCGATCACCCTGGTGCCGCACTCCGGCGTGCAGTTCCTAAGCTACAGCTTCGACCTCGACAGCGGCCCGCGCGGCGCCCGCACCTTCATCGAGCGGCCGATGCCGGCCGAGCGCGCGGCCGACGGCGCGGCGGACGTCCAGCTCTTGCCGGGCTATCACGAGGCCGACCCCGCGGGCGACTCGCCGCACCGCGCGGGGCCGGGCGACGACGAATACGACGTGTCGGTCGCCAAGGCGCTGCAGCCCTTCGTGGGCCGCTGGGTGCCGATGCCCTTCTTCGCCGTGCTGCCCGGCCGCACCGCCGAGGGCTGGCCGAAGCTCGATCGCGGCCCGTCGAATTGGGCGCGCGCCAAGCTGATGGCGGCCGACAGGGCCGCCCAGGGATCGGAAAAGCTCGCCACCCACCGGCTGGTGCTCGCCTTCGACACGCAGCTGGTGGAAGGCACCGACGCCACCGCCTACGAGGGGCCGCGCCGCCAGGACGCCCTGAACGAGCGCGAGTTCGTGATGGCGACGCGCTTCGACGACCTCGGCTGGTTCTTCTCCGACGAGCGCGTCGCGGAGGGCCAGGGTGGCGACATCGTCTCCGACTACCAGGAATGGCTGCTCAGCTGGCTGCGCGAGTGCTTCCACGACCTGAAGCGCCGGCAACGCCCGAACCGCGCCTTCCGCGACGAGGACCTGGAGCACCGCTTCGAGCACATCGCCCGCTACATCAGCTTCCTGCACATCGTCGAGCGGATGGTCGACGTCGGCCCGGTGAAGCTGATCGACACCGTCTCCGAAGACCCCTTCGCCAAGCCGGTCGCCGTCGACCTCGTGCTCGACATCGGCAACTCGCGATCCTGCGGCATCCTCATCGAGTCCTTCGCGGGGCAGGATCACGTCGATCTCGGCAACTCGATGGTGCTGCAGCTGCGCGACCTGTCGATCCCCGACCGAACCTATTCCGAGCCCTTCGAGAGCCACGTCGAGCTGGCGCAGGCGGACTTCGGCCCCGAGCGCCTGTCGCGCCGCTCCGGCCGGCTCAAGGCCTTCCTGTGGCCGAGCCTCGTGCGCATCGGCCCCGAGGCGGCGCGCTTCCGCGAGGAGGCCGAGGGCACGGAGAAGACGAGCGGCATGTCCTCGCCGAAGCGCTACCTGTGGGACGTCGCGCCGATCCCGCAGCCGTGGTCGTTCCAGCCGCGCGACTACGAGGACCCCGACGTGCCGCCGCTGATCCAGCGCACGGTGGCGCGCCACATGAACCCGCGCGGCGACGTGCTCGCCGAGGTCGAGCGCGACAAGGGGCTGTACAAGAGCCTCGTCAGCAGCCGCGCCGAGATCGGCGACCTCGGCGGCATGCTGAGCCAGCTGACCTTCTCGCGCTCGTCGTTCTTTACCCTGATGACGGCCGAGATCCTGGTGCAGGCGCTCTCCATGATCAACGGCTACCAGGTGCGCCAGACCCGCGCCTTCACCGACGCGCCGCGCCGCCTCAACCGCCTCATCCTCACCCTGCCCTCGGCGATGCCGGTGCGCGAGCAGCGCATCATGCGTTCCCGCGTCCACGCCGCCTTGACGCTGGTGTGGGAGCTGATGGGCTGGAACACGGCGCAGAGCACCATCCTCGCCAAGCCCGAGCTGATCGTGCGCTGGGACGAGGCGAGCTGCGTGCAGTTCGTCTACATCTACACCGAGATCGTGCGGAAGTTCGGCGGCGACGTCGTCGGCTTCTTCGACCTCGCCGGGCGCCGCCGCCCCTTCGCCGAGGCCGGGCGGCAGCCCGAGAGCCCGGCGCCGCAGCCCTCGCTGCGCGTCGCCTCGGTGGACATCGGCGGCGGCACCACCGCCCTGATGATCACCACCTACTACGAGGAGCGCGGCCGGGCGATCGTGCCGGTGCAGACCTTCCGCGAATCCTTCCGCATCGCCGGCGACGACGTGCTCAAGGCGGTGATCGAGCAGGCGGTGCTGCCGGGGCTGGAGCGCCACCTCGCCGCTTGCGGCGTAAGCGCGCCGCGCGACTTCCTCGCCAACCGCTTCGGCGGCAATCGCGCCAACATGTCGGAGCAGGACAAGCACCTGCGCCAGCAGTTCGTGCTCGGCGTGCTGCAGCCGCTCGGCATCGACCTGCTTCGCGCCTTCGAGAGCGCCGACCGCGCCGACGAGGAGCAGGTGGAGTCGCTGACGATCGGCACGCTGATCGAGCGCGGACGCTACGCGGGGGCCAGCCCGCGCATCGAGGGCTACGTCGCCGCGGAAGCCAACCAGCTGGCGAACCACGCCGCCGGCACCGCCTTCGCGCTGCGGGATGTTTCGATCGACTACGACTTCCGCCGCATCCGCGCGGCGGTGACGGGCGTGCTCGACGAGATCTTCTCGAACATCGCCGAGGTGCTCGGGCACTTCGACTGCGACGTGGTGCTGCTCGCCGGCCGCCCGTCGCGGCTGCCGGCGACGGTGGACCTGATGGTCGACAAGCTGGCGGTGGCGCCCGACCGCATCATCCCGATGCACGAGTACCGCGTCGGCGCCTGGTATCCCTTCAAGACGCGCGACAACGTCCGCATCTCCGATCCCAAGACGGCCACCGTGGTCGGCGGCATGCTGTGCGCGCTGGCCGAGCGGCAGATCGTCAACCTCACGGTGTTCACCGACCGGCTGAGCCTGCGCTCCACGGCCCTCCACCTCGGCGTGATGGAGCGCTCAGGGAAAATCCTGCCCGACAACGTCCTGTTCTCGGGCGATGGCCGCGAAGTGCGCGAGGCGGAGGCGGAGCTTGTCTACCACGCGCCGCTGCGCATCGGCTACCGCCAGCTGCCGCACCGCCGCTGGACGGCGACGCCCTTGTACAAGCTGTCGCTCGGCGCGACGGCCCAGGGCCGCGCCGGCCTCAAGCTGCCGATCACCGTCACTCTTCAACGCGAGGCGCCCGACGAGGACGTCGACTTCGCCGACATCGACCGCTTCCACGAGGGCGAAGCGCGCAAGGAGGAGCTGCGCGTCGTCGATGCGCAGGACCGCGACGGCCTCACCGTGACCAAGCTGATGACGCTGAGCCTCGACACCA
>CALMRL010000410.1 GCA_937873345.1 uncultured Beijerinckiaceae bacterium
GGTCGGAGCGGTCGACGAGGGGCGTGCCAGCCCAGCGCTCGAGCTGGGCGATGCGGCGGCCGAAGGCCGGCTGGGTGACGCCACGCTCGGCCGCCGCGCGGGAAAAGCCGCCGGCGGTGACGAGTGCCAGGAAATCCTCGATCCAGCCGGTCTCCACCTCTGCCCCTCCGCGCGGGCGCCCGGCGGGTCCAAGCTCCGGCGCGCCATGCCGTCATCGCATGAAACGGAGCCCGACCGGCATTGGCCGCCGCCCCTCGCACGGGCCATCTCGTGGGAAGCCGCCGCCACGCGGGCGACGAGCCGAGAGGAGCCCGTCATGAGCAAGACCTACGAGATCGCCGTGCTGCCCGGCGACGGCATCGGCCACGAGGTGATGCCGCCGGCGTTGGCGGTGCTGGAAGCGGCCGGCAAGCGCCACGGCTTCGGCTGCCGCTTCCACGAGCACGATTGGAGCTGCGACCGCTACAGCAAGACCGGCGCGATGATGCCGAAGGACGCCATCGCGCAGGTCAGCAAGCGCGACGCCATCCTGCTCGGCGCCGTCGGCATGCCCGGCGTGCCCGACCACGTCTCGCTATGGGGCATGCTGATCCCGCTGCGCCGCGAACTCAGGCAGTACGCCTGCCTGCGCCCGGTGCGGCTGTTCGACGGCGTCAGCTCGCCGCTGCGGAAGCCGGGCAGGATCGACTTCCTCGTGGTGCGCGAGAACAACGAGGGGGAGTACTCCCAGGTCGGCGGCCGGCTCTACGAGGGCACGGAGGACGAGGTCGTGACGCAGGCGGCGATCTTCACCCGCCGCGGCGTCGACCGCATCATCACCTTCGCCTTCGAGGCGGCGAGGAAGCGCGAGCGCAAGCACGTGACGTCGGCGACCAAGTCGAACGGCATCTTCCATTCCATGCCGTTCTGGGACCAGCGCTTCGCCGCGATCGCCGAGCGTTACCCCGAGGTGACCACCGACAAGCTGCACATCGACATCTTCACCGCGCAGATTGTGCGCAACCCCTCGCGCTTCGACGTGGTGGTCGCCTCGAACCTGTTCGGCGACATCCTCAGCGACCTTGGGCCGACGGTGACGGGCTCGCTTGGGCTCGCTCCTTCCGCCAACCTCAACCCGGAGCGCGAGCACCCCTCGATGTTCGAGCCGGTGCACGGCTCGGCGCCCGACATCTACGGGCGCGGCATCGCCAACCCGATCGCGCAGGTGTGGTCGGCGGCGATGATGCTCGACCATCTCGGCGAGGCGGAGGCTGCGGCGGGGATCGTGCGGGCGATCGAGGCGGTGCTCGCCGACCCCGACGCGCCGAAGACGCCCGACCTCGGCGGCCGGGCGACGACGAAGGACATGGGGCAAGCCCTCGCCGAGCGGCTGGCATGATCGTCGATCGCAGCCCCGCGCCGCTGATGCCCGGCTTCACCCTCGTCAACGTCGCCGGCACGCAGGGCGTCACCATCCGCGCGGCGGTCGGCGGCGAGGGTCCGCCACTGCTGCTCCTGCATGGCCATCCGCAGACGCACGTCACCTGGCGCAAGGTGGCGCCGGCCCTGGCCAAGCGCTATCGCGTCGTCGCCGCCGACCTGCGCGGCTACGGCGACAGCGGCAAGCCGCCGGGCGGCGGCGACCACGCCGCCTATTCCAAGCGGACGATGGCCGCCGACCTCGTCGCGGCGATGCGGGCGCTGGGCCACGAGCGCTTCCGGCTCGTCGGCCACGACCGCGGCGGGAGGGTGGCCCACCGCATGGCGCTCGACCATCCCACCCGCATCGAGCGGCTCGCCCTGCTCGACATCGCGCCCACCGCGACGATGTACGCCCGCACGAACAAAGAGTTCGCGACGCGCTACTTCTGGTGGTTCTTCCTGATCCAGCCCGAGCCCCTGCCGGAGCGCATGATCGGCGGCGACCCCGCCTTCTTCCTGCGCTCCCACCTAGCGGCGCAGACGAAGACGCCCGGCGCCACGGAGGAGGCCGCCTTCGCCGAATACCTGCGCTGCTATCCTTCCTCGATCCACGCGATCTGCGAGGACTACCGCGCCGCGGCGACGATCGACCTCGCGCACGACGCCGAAGACGTCGATCGCCGGATCGCCGCGCCGCTGCTGGCGCTGTGGGGCGGCAGAGGCACGGTCGGCGCGCTCTACGACGTTCTCGCGACCTGGCGGGAGAAGGCCGCCGACGTCACGGGGGAGGCGCTCGACTGCGGGCACCTCCTGCAGGAAGAGGCGCCGGAGGCGTTGCTGCGGGCGCTGCTGCCGTTCCTCGACGCCGGCCTCAGGGCACCGTGATCCCCAGCTCCCTGGCGATGCGCCGCGCCGTGGTCTCGCGGCGCTCGGTCATCGCGGCGACCGAGCGCCGCGCCTCGGCAAGGATCGCCGCCGGGGCGGTGGCCGGGGTGCCGCTGTCGAACGGCGGTTCGGGGGCGTAGACCATGTAGAGCTGGATCGCCTTGGCGGCGTCCTCCCCGCGCAGCTCGGCGGCGAGGCGCAGCGCGCCGTCGATGCCGGCGGTGACGCCGGCCGCGAAGACCCAGGTCCCGTCGATGACGACGCGTTCGTCGATCGCGATCGCGCCGAAGTAGGGCAGCAGGTGGAACGACGCCCAGTGCGTCGTCGCCCGGCGGCCCCGCAGCAGGCCGGCGGCGCCGAGCAGTAGCGCGCCGGTGCAGACGGAGAACACCCGGGCGCCGCCCTCGACCTGCCGGCGCAGGAAGCCGAGCACCGCCTCGTCGGCCATCAGTTCCTCCTGGCCGAAGCCGCCGGGCACATGGAGGACGTCGAGTTGCGGCGCCTCGTCGATCGTCGCGTCGGGCAGCAGGCGCAGGCCGCGGATGTCGCGCACGGGCTCCGCTGTCAGGCCGTAGAGCTTGAGCGTCGCATCGGGGATGCGCGACAGCACCTCGAAGGGGCCGGTCAGGTCGATCTGGTCGATCCCGTCGAACATCAGCGAGCCGATGGCGAGGGGCTTGCCTCGGGGAATGGCGTCGGTGGTCATCCGTTTTCCTCACGCTCGAGCATCGGACCGAAAAGTGCGTCAGCGGTTTTCGGAAAAATCCGATGCGATGACAGGAAGCGAGAGCGTCGGACCGCGTCCGTGATGCGGTCCGACGCTCTCGTCTCGACAGACCGGTCCTAGACCGGCAGGATTTGGCGATGGCGCCAAACAACCCTCCGATCCAGCCAGGTGCGCCCCGCGCGGTGGAGATCCTCGCCTTCCCCGATTCGCAGCTGCTCGACGTCGCCGGGCCGCTGCAGGTGTTCGCCTCGGCCAACGAGCGCCTGGCCGAGTGCGGGCAGCCTCCGGCCTACGCGCCCCGCGTCCTCGCCCAAAGCGCGAGCGTCGGCGCCACGGCGGGGCTCGTCTTCGCCGCCGCGCCGCTGCCGGGCGATGCATCGGCCGTCGACACGCTGG
>CALMRL010000411.1 GCA_937873345.1 uncultured Beijerinckiaceae bacterium
GTCCCCGCCCTTGGACGGTCGCGGCGTTCGGCGGACCCAACAGCTTCCGGCCGTGGGACCGCTTCGACGGTGCCTGCCGGCACGACTGTTCGTTCCCCTCGGGCGAAACGGCGCTCGCCGCTTGGACGCTGGCGCCGGCGACGCTGGCGCCGCCGCCCTGGCGCGGCGCGGCGATGCTCGCCTCGCTCCTCTTCACCGCGCTCCCCGCCGGCTGGCGGATGGCGCGCGGCGCACACTTCCTGTCCGACGGCTGCGCCGCCTTCGCGAGCTCGACGCTGAGCGTGCTGCTGTGCCGCCGGCTGTTCGGCCTATCCCGCCACCGCGACGAGCACCGCCGCCGGCCGGCGCGCCTGAGCCGCACCGCTATTTGTCACGGCTTTTGCAGCCACGTATGGAGCGAGACGCAGCCAGCCACCGGACCGCCGAATGCCCCAAGCCAAGCACGACAGGATCAGCAAAGTCGTCCTCGCCTATTCCGGGGGCCTCGACACCTCGATCATCCTGAAGTGGCTGCAGACCACCTACGGCTGCGAGGTCGTCACCTTCACCGCCGACCTCGGCCAGGGCGAGGAGCTGGGGCCGGCGCGCGACAAGGCGATCCTGCTCGGCATCAAGCCGGAGAACGTCTTCATCGAGGACCTGCGCGAGGAGTTCGTGCGTGAGTATGTCTTCCCGATGTTCCGGGCCAACGCGCAGTACGAGGGCTGCTACCTGCTCGGCACCTCGATCGCCCGGCCCCTCATCGCCAAGAAGCAGATCGAGATCGCGCGGAAAGTGGGTGCCGACGCGGTGTGCCACGGCGCGACGGGCAAGGGCAACGACCAGGTGCGCTTCGAGCTCGGCTACTACGCGCTGGAGCCCGACATCGCGGTGATCGCCCCGTGGCGCGAGTGGGACCTCACGAGCCGCACCGCGCTGATCGACTTCGCCGAGAAGCACCAGATCCCGATCTCGAAGGACAAGCGCGGCGAGGCGCCCTTCTCGGTCGACGCCAACCTGCTGCACGCCTCCTCCGAGGGCAAGGTGCTGGAGGACCCGGACGTCGAGGTGCCGGACTACGTGTACTCCCGCACCATCTCGCCGGAGGAGGCGCCGGACAAACCCACCGTGATCACGGTCGAGTTCGAGCGCGGCGACCCCGTCGCGATCGACGGCGCGAGGCTGTCGCCGGCCACCCTGCTGACGAAGCTGAACGAGCTGGCGCGAGCCAACGGCATCGGCCGCCTCGACCTCGTCGAGAACCGCTTCGTCGGCATGAAGAGCCGCGGCATGTACGAGACGCCCGGCGGCACCATCCTCGCCGTGGCGCACCGCGGCATCGAGCAGTTGACGCTCGACCGCGGCGCGGCGCACCTCAAGGACGAGATCATGCCGCGCTACGCCGAGCTGATCTACAATGGCTTCTGGTTCGCGCCCGAGCGCGAGATGCTGCAGGCGCTGATCGACAAAAGCCAGGAGCCTGTGAGTGGCCAAGTGCGCCTCAAGCTCTACAAGGGCAACGTCATCCTGATCGGCCGCTCGTCGCCGAACTCGCTCTACGACCAGGAGTTGGTGACCTTCGAGGAGGGGGCGGTGGCCTACGACCACCGCGATGCGGCGGGCTTCATCAAGCTCAACGCGCTCAGGTTACGGACGCTCGCGAAGAGGGACCGGCGGGCGCGGGGGTAGGGCGCGGCACCGGCCGCCCAACTCCGGATGGGCGGCCGATGGTGCGAGGCGATCGGATCGTGGAACACGCAATAGTACGCGGCGGCGTTCGGCGTTTGTGCGATTGCTTGTCCTGCCTGCCGCTGTAAGGCACTAGCGCGATCGGTTATCTTGCATCCCACCCACCTCTACCTGGAGGGAACGGATGCCGCAGTGCTCATCCCTGCCGGTCCGATGGCGCTCGCACATCGCCCGGTCCGGCCTGCTGCAACGACCAGAACTGACCGATGACGGCCTGTTGCTCGGCGCGCGGACGGTGCTCGCCGCGTCCTTCTCCCATCCCGACGAGGCGCCCGCGCACGACCGCCTCGTCGCCCTGCTCGCGGCGGCCTAAGGCGGGCATGTCGATGCCGCCGCGCCGCCGCGGATCGCCAAGGCGCTCGCCGTGTGGCGGAGCGGCGGCAGGGCGCTGGCCGCCTGCCATCTCGCGCTGGCGAGGCTGCCACCCGTTGGCCCCGACGGAGCCTACCGCCTGTTCCTGGCGGGCCTGGCGCTGGACGAAGGGCTGGCGCCAAGCATCCTGTTGCGGGAGATCGGCGCCACGGAGGCCGCGCGCCTGCTCAAGTTCAACCCGCTGGAGCCACGCATTCCCGCCGGCAACGGGCGGGTCAGCGGCGATTGGACGGACGGCAGCGGTGGCGGTACGCCAAATCAAGGCGCCACCGTGCAGCCGGTCGCGAACACGACAACGAACTTTAGCTATGCTTGCAAAAAGCTTGGTTTGGACGAGTAAGAGGCAAGCACCGCCCTCCATATGGCTAAGAAGAAAGCCGACCTCGGAGGAGCGGCGCAGTGCACCTTCCATCTGCTGACGGGGGACATCTTCTTCAACGGAGAACACATCGGAAATCTCGGAGACTGAGATGCCAAAGAAGCATGTGGAGACCTACGACATGTCGCTGCGCCTTTGGAGCGACGACGTGCCGATGAAGCCGATCGTCCAGGACTTGGGCGTGGACGTCACGCACCTCTACGAGCGCGGCCAGACCATCATCAACCCGAAGGCGCGATCCCGGCGGATTGCAAACCGGCACTATGCCTCGCTCGCGCAGACGGAGACGTCGAACGAGGCGGACATCCCGGCCTGGCTGGACGACACGCTCCGCCGCCTCGACGGCCATCCCTCCCTGCCCGCGCTGATGCGGTCGGGACGGGTGGAGGCGCTGCTGTGGATCGCGACGCTCGGCGGCGATCGCGCGCTGCCGCCACCGCCGGTGCAGGTCGACCCCGCTCGTGTCGCGGCGGCGACGCGGCTCGGCGCGAGGATTTTCGTCGAGGATTATCACCGCTTCGATGAGGGCGGCGTGCCGCAGAAGAGGTGGCTGAACTGACCGTCCGAGCGGATCGGACGACCGGGGCGGCCAAGCCGCGCAGGGACCCCTTCGTCATCTCCCTCGCCCTTTCGAGCCTCGACGTGCCGATGGAGCCGATCGTCGCGAGCCTGGGCTTCGTCGCCAGGCACCTGCACCGGCGCGGCGAGCCGCGAAGGATGGACCGACGAGATTCGGTTTTCAGCGCGGACGGCGTTCATCGCAGGCTCCGGGATGGGGGCGCCCGTGCCGCCGCGTTGCCGCCGATCGCGAAGGTGCTCGACGTGCGACGGAGCGGCGGCAGGGCGCGCGCCATCTCGCGCCGCGCGGCGCCGGATCAAGACGCACGACCACTCGTTGGCGGTGCCTGGAGTTCGGCTCGAACGCGCGGCATCGTGCGGGCACTCCCGTGATGTTCGCCCGCCGAAATGCATCCTTCGCCTGACGTCTACGATGCACCATCACGCTTCGGAACGGCACGCCGAGCACTCCGGGAATCCGACGGAAGCACCGAGCCTCCGACGGGTCCTATGCAATTCCTATGCGAATCGCGCCTGCCAAGCCTCGCTTCACTATGCCGTGAAGGACAAGCTCACCAGGGGTGAAGGCACCAACGAACACCCACCCAAAGACGATCTGTAGCTCCCGATGGGGAGCAAAAGCCTTAGTGGATCTGACATTGCGCTTACGGTGGTCTGCTATCCTTGTTGTTGCGGTCGAACAGGGGATCGTAGACGTTCTCCGTGGGCTCGCTGCCGAACATGAATTGAGGCTGATCGAGGTGAGCACGATGCGCGCCGCGATCAATGCCATGAGGTATGAGCCGGATGTTGTCATCGCGGCCGAGATGACACAAGATGGAAGCTATCAAGATTTCATTGTAGAGTTACGCCTCAAGCAGTCGCATACACCTGTTATCGTAACATTGAATAGATCGACTGAGACGCGAAAAGTCGAGATATTTGAAGCCGGAGCCGACGACTGCATAGAAATCTCGACCGGAAGCGCGGAGCTTCTTGCGAGGATACGTAGGACATTGCGGCGAAGCCCCGCTTTTCGCGTCCTTCCGGCAAAACTTTACTTTGATGCCGTGGAAATCGATACAGAGAAGCGAAAGGTCCATATCGACGGTAAAAGGTTTGCGCTCACAGCCAAAGAATATGAATTGCTAGAAATTCTTATTCTGTACGCGGATCGAGTGATCACAAAAGACTTTATTTGCTCGCGCATTTGGACGGTTGGCGCGGACTCTCAAATCGTTCGATTTTACATCAAAAGACTAAGAGACAAGCTAGGTCCTGTCTTGGAGAAAGAAAACTTTATCGAAAATGTTCCAGGGGTAGGCTATAGGCTCTATAATCATACGTTGGCTGTTATAGCCGGGCACTTCCAGGAGTTCTGCAGCATGGGACATCCTGTGGCGTGACGATGGCTGATAATGGGGACTTGCGATGTAGGGTTGGGGCTGGTTCTCCGATTTCGACGAACGACTGAAGGCGCTGTCGGCCAAAGCCGAAGCGCTGGAGCGGCGCAGTCTCAGGCTCTTCCTTCAGGGACGACAGCCGCCTCGATGCCGGCGGCGTGGCTTCGACGCTCGCTCCGGTCCGCCGGATACAATGGTCCTATGCGCCGCATCGGGCCGAAAACCGCTGGCGCGCTCTTCGGCCTGATGCGCTAATCCCCGGCGATGCTCGAAAGCAATGCCGCCGCCCGTCCGCCCGTCCGCCTGGTGATCCTCGACTTCGACGGCACGCTGGCCGATAGCGGGCCGTGGTTCGCCGAGGTGCTGAACTCGGTCGCGCGGCGCTACCGCTTCCGCGAGGTGACGCGCGAGGAGTTGGAGCGCATCCGCGGCGAGAGTCCCGCGACCATGCTGCGCTCGCTCGACGTCGCCCGCTGGAAGCTGCCTTTCATCGCCCGCCATATGCGCGGCCTGATGGCGCGGGACGCGCACGCGGTTGCGCTCTTCCCCCGCATCGACAAGCTCCTCGGGGCGCTGTCGGCGGCGGGCATCGCGACAGCGGTGGTCTCGTCCAATGCGGAAGAGAACATTCGGCGTATTCTTGGGAGCGAGCTGGCAGCGACGATCGGGCACTGGCGCTGCGGTTCGTCGTTGTTCGGCAAATCGGCCAAGATGCGCAAGCTCGTCGCCGACCTCGGGATGGCGCCGGACGCCGTGCTGGCGGTCGGCGACGAGATCCGCGACATCGACGCCGCCGAGGAGGCCGGCTTCGCGGCGGCGGCGGTGACCTGGGGCTACGCCAGCGCCGAGGCGCTGCGGGCGAGAAGGCCGCGGTTCGTGGTCGACACGGTGGAGGAGCTGATGGCGCTGACGGTGCCGGCGGGCGTTGCGGGATAGGGGCCGTACCCGCCACGCTTCGCTGCGCGAGAGGGAGAGTGCCGCCAGCGAGCGGCGCGGAGGATGGCTCTCAGGCCAGCGCCTCCGACACCTTGATCGCCCGAGGGATCAGCTTGAGGTCGAAGAACCTGTCCGCGATCCGCTGCTGGTCGGCGACGAGGCCCGCATCCATCGGCACGAGCCCGGCACCCTGCCGCTTCACCGCCGTCAGCACGACGGCTTCGGGCAGGCCGACCGCCGGCGCCAGGAGGCGCGCCGCCGCGGCGGGGTCCGCGGAGATGCGCCGGTCGATCTCGGCCACTGCCTCGCGGAAGGCGGTCAGCACGGCCGCGTTCTTGTAGGAGCGCGTGCCGAGGTAGAACTGGTGGTTCGCGGCTAGGCCCGTCGCATCGGCGAGGACGCGGGTGTTGCCGGCCGCCTCCGCGGCGGCGAGGAAGGGGTCCCAGACCACCCAGGCGTCGACCGAGCCGCGCTCGAAGGCGGCGCGCCCGTCGGCCGGCGACAGGTAGACGGGCTGCACGTCGCTTGGGGAGAGGCCGGCCTTGGCCAGCGCCTCGACGAAGAGGTAGTGCACGTTGGAGCCCTTGTTGAAGGACACCTTGCGACCCTTCAGGTCCTTGAGGTCGCGGATGGCCGAGTCCGCCCGCACCAGGATCGCCTCGCCCTGCGGCGACGGCGGCTCGCTGCCGAGGTAGACCAGCGGTACGTTGGCGGCCTGGGCGAACACCGGTGGCGTCTCGCCGGCCGAGCCAAGATCGATGGCGCCGGCGCCCAGCGCTTCCATCAGAGCCGGGCCGGCGATGAACTGCTTCCACTCGACCGATGTGCCGAGCGGCTTCAGCCTCTCTTCCAGCAGGCCGCTGGCTTTCAGGAGGAGCAGCGTGCCGTACTTCTGATAGCCGACGCGCAAGGTCGAGGCGGCGCGGGCCAGCGCAGGGGCGAACACCGCCGCGACGGTGGTGCCGGCAAGGACGCGACGGCGGTCGAGGATAGCGCTCACGAGGCGGCCACCCGCGTCTCGACAACACCCTGTCCCGCCCTGTGCCCCGGCGAGCCGGCGGTGCCAATCATCTCGCCGAAGGGGCCGCGATGCGCGGTGCCGGAGCGCGGTGGGATCGTCCCTTCGGCCAGAGGCAGGCGCGGCAGCATCAGCTCGGCGAAGCGGTAGGCTTCCTCCAAGTGCGGGTAGCCCGACATGATGAAGGTATCGATGCCAGCCGCCATGTACTCGCGCATCCTCGCCGCCACCGTGTCGGGGTCGCCGACCAAGGCGGTGCCGGCGCCGCCGCGCACCAGGCCGACGCCGGCCCAAAGGTTCGGCGACACTTCCAGCCTGTCGCGGCGGCCGCCGTGCAGCGCCGCCATGCGGTTCTGCCCGACCGAGTCCATTCGGGCGAAGGCTTTCTGCGCCTCGGCGATGGTGGCGTCGTCGACGTGCTCGATCAGCTTCGCCGCCTCGCGCCACGCCTCCTCGCCGGTCTCGCGGACGATGACGTGCAGGCGGATGCCGAAGGACAGTTGGCGCCCCTGCGCTGCGGCGAGCGCGCGCATGCCCTCGACCTTGGCGGCGACGGCCGCCGGCGGCTCGCCCCAGGTCAGGTACTTCTGCACCCGCCGCGCGGCGACATCCTGGCCGGCGGGCGAGGAGCCGCCGAAGTACAGCGGCGGGTGCGGCTGCTGCACCGGCGGGAACAGCAGCTTCGAGCCCTCGACGCGGATGTGGCGACCTTCGTAGTCGAAGGTCTCGCCGCCGAGCAGTCGGGTGTACACCTCCAGGAATTCGTCGGTGACTTCATAACGTTCATCGTGGTCGAGGAAGATGCCGTCGCCGGCGTTCTCGCGGGGGTCGCCGCCGGTGACGACGTTGATGAGGAGCCGTCCGCCCGACAGGCGGTCGAGCGTCGCCGTCATTCGCGCCGCCACCGCCGGCGACTGCAGGCCGGGGCGCACGGCGACGAGGAAGCGCAGGCGCTGCGTGAGGGGCACCAGCGCCGAGGCGACGACCCAGGAGTCCTCGCAGGAGCGGCCCGTGGGCAGCAGCATGCCGTAGTAGCCGCAATCGTCCGCTGCCTTGGCGACCTGCGTCAGGTAGCGCAAGTCGACGTCGCGGGCGCCGACCGTGGTGCCGAGGTAGCGGCCGTCGCCGTGCGTCGGCAGGAACCAGAGGACGTTCGCTTTCTCAACAGCGTGGGCGGAGACGGTCATGCGGCTTCTCCCTTGGGTTGCGCGCCGAGCAGCCGGTCGAGGATGCGCGCCTCCAGGGCGGCAACCTCCGGGGCGCCGTGACGGCGCGGGCGCGGGATGGTGACGGCGACGTCGAGCGCGATGCGGCCGGCGTCCAGCATGATCACGCGGTCGGCCAGCGCCACGGCCTCGCCGACGTCGTGGGTGACGAGCACGGCGGTGAAGGCGGCTTCCTTCGTCCCTTGCGCCCCGTCCCTGAGATAGACGCGCTCGATCAGCGCCTGCATCTCGATGCGGGTGAGCGCGTCGAGCGCGCCGAGCGGCTCATCGAAGGCGAGGATGGGCGGGCTCGACACCAGGGCGCGGGCGAGCGCGACGCGCTGCTTCTGCCCGCCCGACAGGGTGGCCGGCCACTGCCCCGCTCGGTCCACCAAGCCGACGTCGGCGAGCGCGGCGGCGGCCCGCTCGCGTCC
>CALMRL010000412.1 GCA_937873345.1 uncultured Beijerinckiaceae bacterium
TTCCTCGACTTCGCCCGCCGCCACGAGCTGACGGAAGGCGGGGATTGGCGCGGCCATGCGAGGACGCGCGAGGCGCAGCGGTCCTCGGCTCTCGCCTGGATCGTCCACAACTACCTCTTCATCAGGGTGCCGCTGTGGCGCCCGCGCCGCGCCTTCGAGCGCGCCCTGCCGCTCACGGCACCGCTCTACACCCGCGGCTTCCTCGTCACGACGCTGCTCGCGGCGGTGCTCGCCCTCTACCTCGTGTCGCGGCAGTGGACGGCCTTCCTCGGCACCTTCCCATCGTTCCTGTCGCTCGACGGGGCGCTCGTCTACGGGCTCGCCCTCATCGGCTGCAAGGGCGTGCACGAGCTGGCGCACGCCTTCACCGCGGCGCGCTACGGCTGCCGCGTCGCCTCGATCGGCCTCGCCCTGATGGTGATGGTGCCGATGCCGTACTGCGACGTCACCGACAGCTGGCGGTTGGTGGACCGCCGGCAGCGCATGGCGATCGATGCCGCCGGCATGCTGGCGGAGCTGACGCTCGCCGTCTACGCCGCGCTCCTCTGGGTGCTGCTGCCGAACGGCGCGGCGCGCTCGGCCGCCTTCCTCGTCGCAACGGCAAGCCTCGTCGGCTCGCTCGTCGTCAACCTCAACCCGCTGATGCGCTTCGACGGCTACCTCCTGCTCGCCGACGCGCTGGCCGTGCCGAACCTGCAGGCGCGGGCCTTCGCGCTGGGGCGATGGCGGCTGCGCGAGGCGCTGTTCGGCCTGGGAGCGCCGAAGCCCGACGTGTTCGATCCGGCGAAGCAGCGGGTCGTGCTGGCCTATGCCGGCACCGTCGTCGCCTATCGCGCGGTGGTCTACGCCGGCATCGCGCTCATCGTCTATCACGCCGCCTTCAAGCTGCTCGGCCTCGTGCTGTTCGCGATCGAGGTCGGCTGGTTCCTCGCCCTTCCCGTCATCAAGGAGGCCGCCGTGTGGTGGCAGATCAGGGGCGACATCCTCGCCTCCCGCCGTTCGCGCATCACCGCCGTCGTCGTCGCACTAGCGCTGGCCGCGGCGGTGTTCCCGTTCCGCGCCCGCGTCGCCATCCCCGCGGTGGTCGAGCCTGCGGCCTACGCGAGGCTCTACCCGCTGACGCCCGGCGTGATCGTCTCCGTCGCGGGACGGCGAGGCGACAGGGTCGAGGCGGGACAGCCGTTGGTGACGCTCGCGTCGCCGCAGAACGAGCGCGACACCCGCCTCGCCAGGATTCGGCTGGCGCTCATCGAGGCCAAGCTTTCTCGCGCGGCCAGCGTCGCCGAGGACCGCGCCGAGCGCCTTGTGCTGGAAGGCGAGCGCGGCCTGCTCCTCGACAAGCTCGCCGGGCTGGAGCGCGAGCGGCGCGAACTCACGCTGCGCGCGCCGCTCGCCGGCACGCTGCGCGACCTCGACCCCGAACTGGAGCCCGGCCGCTGGCTCGGCCGCGACGCGATGGTCGCGCTGGTCGTCGCCCCGGAG
>CALMRL010000413.1 GCA_937873345.1 uncultured Beijerinckiaceae bacterium
CGTCCTGGCTGCCGGCGGTGCAGGCGCGCATCGCCGCCGCGGCGAGCGAGCCGACGCCCTTCGCTGTCGGCGGCGAGAGCGGCAAGGCTGGCGAACCCGGCGACCGCAGCGTGATGGCCAAGGCCGTGGCGGCGATGCCGGCGGCCGAACAGCAGGCGATGATCCACCGCATGGTCGACGGCCTCGCGACCCGCTTGAAGTCGAAGGGTGACGACATCGACGGCTGGCTGAGGCTGGTGCGCGCCTACCGCGTGCTCGACGAGGGCGAGAACGCGGCAGGCGCGCTCACCGAGGCCCGCCGCAACTTCAGCGGCGACACCGTGGCGACGAAGCGCCTCGACGATCTTGCCGCAGAACTCGGGATCAAGGGATGACCCGCAAGAAGAAGCGCCTGACGATGATCGGCTTGGCGCTCGCCGTGTTCGGCGGCGCGGTCGGCGTGTCGCTCTACGCGCTGCGCGACACCATCGTGTTCTTCTACGGACCGAGCGAGTACGCCGCCAAGGCGCCGCCGCCCGGCACAAGGCTGCGCATCGGCGGGCTGGTCGAGGCGGGCTCGTTCAAGCGCCAGGGCGATGGCCGCGTGCTGTTCGCCGTCACCGACACGGTGCACGACATCCGCGTCACCTACACCGGCCTTTTGCCGGACCTGTTCCGCGAGGGGCAAGGCGCGGTGGTGGAGGGCACGGTGGAGCCGGACGGGCTGTTCAGAGCCGACAGCGTGCTCGCCAAGCACGACGAGCGCTACATGCCGAAGGAGGTCGCGGACTCGCTCAAGAAGCAGGGCGTCTGGCGCGACGGCGATGCTCCGCCGCCGGCCGCGCCGCCCGCGGCGCTGCCCGACGGCGAGAAGCACGCGAGTGCCGCGCCGTGAGCGGGGTGATGCTGATCGTTGGCGATCTCCTCCCTTGCGCAGCGCAGCGGAGCGGGGGAGGGGGACCACGTGGAACGTGGTGGAGGGGGCTCACCGCCTCGCGTCATACCGGTGATCCTGCGTGTTCCCGCCTAAGCTTCGATGTCGAAGCGCTCGCCCCCTCCACCGTGCTCCGCACGGTCCCCCTCCCCCGCTGCGCAGGGGAGGATAGGCCAGCGATCGGCATCCATCACGCATGCAGGCTCTCCCATGATCGTTGAGACCGGCCATTTCGCCCTGGTGCTCGCCCTGGCGCTCGCCTGCGTCAACGCGGTGGTGCCGCTGATCGGGCACGTCACCCGCGACGGCCGACTCCTCGCCGTGGCGCAGCCTGTGGCGGTCGCCGGCTTCGGTTTCACGCTCGCCGCCTTCGCCGCGCTGACCTACGCCCACGTCACGTCCGACTTCAGCCTCGTCAACGTCATCGAGAACTCCGCCTCGACCAAGCCGCTGATCTACAAGATCACCGGCGTCTGGGGGAACCACGAGGGCTCGATGCTGCTCTGGGTGCTGATCCTCGCCGTCTTCGCCGCCGCGGTGGCCGTGGCCTCGCGCGGCATGCCCGCCGACCTCCGCGCGTTGGTGCTGTGCGTGCAGAGCTGGATCGCGGCGGCCTTCCTGCTCTTCATCCTGCTGACGTCGGACCCCTTCACCCGCATCCTGGCGCCGCCGATCGAGGGGCAGGACCTCAACCCGCTGCTGCAGGATCCCGGGCTCGCGATCCACCCGCCGCTGCTCTACCTCGGCTATGTCGGCTTCTCCATGACCTTCTCCTTCGCCGCCGCGGCGCTGATCGCAGGGCGGGTCGACGCGGCGTGGGCGCGCTTCGTCCGTCCCTGGGTGCTGATCGCCTGGGTGTTCCTGACGCTCGGCATCGCGATGGGGTCGTATTGGGCGTACTACACGCTGGGCTGGGGCGGCTTCTGGTTCTGGGACCCGGTCGAGAACGCCTCGCTGATGCCCTGGCTCGCCGGCACCGCGCTCCTGCACTCCGCGGTGGTGATGGAGAAGCGCGAGGCGCTCAAGGTGTGGACGATCTTCCTCGCCATCCTTGCCTTCTCGCTGTCGCTCGTCGGCACCTTCCTGGTCCGCTCCGGCGTGCTCACATCCGTGCATGCCTTCGCCAACGATCCCCGCCGCGGCTTCTTCATCCTGGTCATCCTCGTCGCCTTCATCGGCGGCTCGCTGGCCTTGTTCGCCTGGCGCGGCGGTAGCTTACGCCAGGGCGGGCTGTTCGCCCCCGTGTCGCGCGAGGGCGCGCTCGTCGTGAACAACCTCCTGCTCACCGCCGCCTGCGCCACCGTGTTCACCGGCACGCTCTACCCGCTGGCGCTGGAAGCGATCACCGGGGCCAAGATCTCGGTCGGCGCGCCGTTCTTCAATTCAACCTTCCTGCCGCTCGCCGTGCCGCTGTTCGTGCTGATGCCGATCGGCTCGACGCTGGCGTGGAAGCGAGGCGACCTGCTCGGCGCGGCGCAGCGCATGGTGGTGGCGCTGCTCGCCGGACTTGCCGCCTGCCTCGCCTTCGCGGCGATCGAAGGCGCGCCGGCGCAGAGCTACGCGCTGGCGGGGTTGGCCGTCTTCGTGATCGTCGGCTCCTTGGCCGATCTCGCCCGACGGCTGGGCATGGACGGGCTGGCGGGCGCATGGGGCCGCGCCGTGCACCTACCGCGCTCCGCCTACGGCACCGCGATCGCCCACGCCGGCGTCGGCATCACCCTGCTCGGCCTCGCCGCCACGGGTTGGGGCCATGAGAACATCCTGACGATGAAGGCGGGCGACGTCGCTCGCATCGGCCCGTTCACCGCGCAGGTCGAGGCCATCGCGCAGGAGAAGGGGCCGAACTACACCGCCGCCGTCGCCCGCACCGTGCTGCGCCGCGACGGGAGGGTGGTCGCTACCGTCGAGCCGCAGTCGCGCTTCTACCCCGTGCGCAAGATGGCGCGCGCGGAGGCCGGCATCGTCACGATAGGGCTTGGCCAGTTCTACGAGTCGATCGCAGCTCCGATCGGCGATCACCTCGACGTCCGCCTGTTCTGGAAGCCGCTCGTCACGCTCATCTGGATCGGCGCCCTGGTGATGGGCTTGGGCGGTGCGCTGTCGCTGTCGGATCGCAGGCTGCGCTTCGGCATCGCCGCCCGCTCGCGCCGCCCTCCCGCCGCGGTGCCGGCGGAATGAGGCGCGCCCTCGCGACGCTGGCGCTGCTCGCCGCTCTCGTTTCGCCGGGGTTCGATACGTCGGCGTTGGCCGTCGAGCCCTCCGAGATGCTCCGCGACCCTGGGCTCGAGGCGCGCGCCCGCTCAATCTCGGAAGGGCTGCGCTGCCTCGTTTGCCAGAACGAGTCGATCGACGACAGCCACGCCGAACTCGCCGCCGACATCCGGCAGCTGGTGCGCCGACGGCTCGTCGACGGCGACAGCGACACGCAAGTGCGCGACTACCTCGTCGCCCGCTACGGCCAGTTCATCCTGCTGAAGCCGCCCTTCGAGGCGCAGACGCTGCTGCTCTGGGGCACGCCGCTGATCGCCCTCGCGCTCGGGCTCGCCGGCATCGCCTTCGCCGCCCGCCGCGCCAGCACGCAACGTCGCCCCTCGGCGCCGCTCTCCCCAGCCGAGCGCCGCCGCCTCGACGAGTTGCTCGGGCAGGACGCGGGTGCGACGCCGGGCGGTGCGACGAAAGCGGGATGACCGGCCCGTGACGACCTTACGAATGTTTCATGCCGGGGCCATGGAGGAGTAAGGCACAGCGCTCCATGTTGCACCCCGACGGATGGCGCGCCACCGATCGCCGAATGGCCTTCCACGGGAGTTTTGCATGAGACAGCACGCAACGAAGGCCGGCATGCGTGCCGTCCTGCTTGGCGCCGCCGGCGCGCTCGCGCTCACCGGCGCGATGGTTGGCGGCGGCGTGATGCCGCATGCCGCCTACGCCGAAGCGCCGACCGCTCTCCCGGCGCCCGCCGCCGACGGCCAGGCGGCGACCTCTAATGACCGCGTCCTCACCGTCAATCCGACCTCCTTCGCTGACGTCGTTGAGCACGTGCGCAACGCTGTCGTCTCGGTGAAGGTGAAGATGTCGGAGTCGGCCGAGAACGAGGAGGGCGACGGCGATGCCGCTCCGCAGATGCCGCAGATGAAGCCCGGCGACCCGCTGGAGCGCTTCTTCAAGCAGTTCGGCGAGCGCGGCGGCAAGTTCCATCAGCAGAAGCCGAAGATGACGCAGGCGCAGGGGTCCGGCTTCTTCATCACGGCGGACGGCTATGTCGTCACCAACAACCACGTCGTCGAGCACGCCACCGAGGTGACGCTCGTCACGGATGACGGCACCACCCTGCCGGCGAAGGTGATCGGTACCGACAAGAAGACCGATCTCGCCCTGCTCAAGGTGACCAAGTCCGGTGCCTACCCCTTCGTGCACTGGGCCGAGAAGGCGCCGCGCGTCGGCGATTGGGTGATCGCCGTCGGCAACCCCTTCGGCCTGGGGGGCACGGTGACGGCCGGCATCGTCTCGGCCCGCGGCCGCGACATCGGCGCCGGCCCCTACGACGATTTCCTGCAGATCGACGCCCCGGTGAACCGCGGCAACTCGGGCGGCCCGACCTTCAACGCGCAGGGTCAGGTCGTCGGCGTCAACACCGCGATCTTCTCGCCCTCCGGCGGCTCGGTCGGCATCGGCTTCGCCATCCCCTCCGAGGTGGCGCAGACCGTGATCCACGACCTCGAGACCAAGGGCTCGGTCGCCCGCGGCTGGATCGGCGTGCAGATCCAGCCCGTCACCGACGAGATCGCCGACTCGCTCGGCCTGAAGTCGACGAAGGGCGCGCTGGTCGCCGAGGCGCAGCCCTCGGGTCCGGCTTCCTCGGCCGGCATCAAGTCGGGCGACGTGATCCTCGGCGTCGATGGGCAGAAGGTCGACGGCCCGCGTGAGCTGGCGCGCAAGATCGCCGGCATGGGCCCGAACGCCTCCGCCACCCTGAGCTTCTGGCATGAAGGCCAGGAGAAGACGGCGGACGTCAAGCTCGGCACGTTGCCGAACTCCGACAAGGTGGCCAAGGCGGAAATCGATGGCGACAAGGCCGATAACGGCAAGGCCACCGTGGCCGCGCTCGGCCTGCAGCTCGCCGCTGCCGCCTCGGTGCCCGGTGCCGGTAGCGAGGGCGTCGTGGTCGCCGACGTCGACCAGGACTCGCCGGCCGCGCAGAAGGGCCTGAAGGTCGGCGACGTGATCCTGGAAGCCGGCGGCGAGAAGGTCGGCAAGCCTTCCGAAATCACCTCCGTGATCGCCAAGGCGAAGAAGGACGGGCGCAAGGCCGTGCTGCTCCGCGTCAAGAGCGACCAGGGCATCCGCTTCGTCGCCCTGTCCACCTCCGCCGACGGCTGACCGGCCGTCGCTGATCTGTCGCTGACACCTGCGGCGCCGGCTCCTGCGATCGGACCGGCGCCGCTTTCACGCCCGCGTTCCCGACCATCGACGAGGGATCGTCGTCATGCTTCCCGCGTCCGCCACCGTCCCATCGCGTCCCGCCGTCTCATCCATGCGCCTGCTCATCATCGAGGACGACGTCGAGGCCGCGCAGTACCTCGCCAAGGCGCTGCGCGAGTCCGGCCACCTCGCCGACGTCACCCATGACGGCCTGGCCGGCTACGAGATGGCCCAGGCCGGCGCGCAAGGTGGGGCGCATGGCGGCGCCTACGACGTGCTGATCGTCGATCGCATGCTGCCGAAGATGGACGGGCTATCGCTGATCGGCGGCCTGCGGGCGCAGGGCGCCGCCACGCCGGTGCTGATCCTTTCCGCGCTCGGCCAGGTCGACGACCGCGTCAAGGGGCTGCGCGCCGGCGGCGACGACTACCTCGCCAAGCCCTATGCCTTCTCCGAGCTGCTCGCCCGCGTCGAGGTGCTGGCACGCCGTGGCCACGCCGGCGGCGGCGAGGCGACCTCCTACCGTGTCGGCGGTCTGGAACTCGATCGCCTTTCCCATCGCCTTACCCGCGACGGCCGCGAGATCGCGCTGCAGCCGCGCGAGTTCCGCCTGCTCGAGTACCTGATGAAGCACCACGGCCAGGTCGTCACCCGCACCATGCTGCTGGAGAACGTCTGGGACTACCACTTCGACCCGCAGACCAACGTCATCGACGTCCACATCTCCCGACTGCGCTCGAAGATCGACAAGGGGTTCGACACCACCCTGCTGCAGACCGTGCGCGGCGCCGGCTACACCATCCGCGACAGTGCGAGGGGATAGCGCCACGCGCGCGGTGAAGCGCGACGCATGCTGACCGTCTTCGGCAAGCTGTTCCGCACCACCGCCTTCAAGATCTCGCTCGCCTACCTCCTGATCACCGCCGTCGGGGCGGGACTGGTGCTCTACGGCGTCGGCTCGAACCTCAACGCCGCCATCGAGGCGCAGGTGCGCCAGTCCGTCGACGCCGACGTCGCCGCCCTCGCCGAGCAGTATTCCGAGGGCGGCATCACCCGCCTCGTCGCCATCATCGACGGGCGGGTGAAGCAGCCCGGCGCCGGGCTCTACCTCGTCACCACCCACGCCGGCGAGCCGCTCGTCGGCAACGTCGCCTCGCTGCCGGCCGGGGCCCTTGACCGGACCGGCACCGTCGAGACGAGCTACCGTGTCAAGGGCGAGCGACGCCGCGCCGTGGCCCGCATCTTCGCGCTGAACGGCGGCTTCCGCCTGCTCGTCGGTCACGACCTCGCCGAGGCCGACAGCCTGATGCCGATCCTGTGGCGCGCGCTGTTGAACTCGCTCGCCATCGTCACCGTGATCGGCACGGTCGGCGGGTTGGTCGTCGCCCGCCGCGTGCTGGCGCGCGTCGACCGCGTCAGCGCCCAGGCGCGGCGCATCGCCGAGAGCGACCTTCGCGGACGCCTGCCGCTCTCCGGCTCGGGCGACGAGCTGGACCGTCTCGTCGGCAACGTCAACGCCATGCTCGACCGCATCGCGGAACTCGTCGCCGGCATGAAGGAGGTGTCGGACAACGTCGCCCACGACCTGAAGACGCCGCTGACGCGGCTGCGCGCCCGCGCCGAGCAGGCCTTGCGCTCCGATGCCGGCATCGAGGAGCACCGGGAGACCTTGGAGAAGCTGATCGAGGACGCCGACGCGATGCTGCGCATCTTCGACGCGCTGCTGATGATCGCCCGCGCCGAGGCCGGTGCCGGACGCGAGGGCATGGTGGACTTCGATGCCGCCGACGTGGCGAGCGACGTCGGCGAGCTCTACGAGCCGGTCGCCGAGGCGGCGGACGTCGCCTTCGAGGGGCGCATCGAGCGCAACCTCCTCGTCCACGGGCAGCGCGAGTTGATCGGCCAGGCTCTAGCCAACCTCGTCGACAACGCCCTGAAGCATGGCGTCCGCGAGGGCGAGGTCGGCGGCAGGGTGACGCTCTCGGCCGCGCGGCGGGGCGGCGCGATCGAGATCGCCGTGGCCGACGTTGGGGCCGGCATTGCCAGCGCTGACCGGGCGCGCGTCACCGACCGCTTCGTCAGGCTGGAAGCGTCGCGCTCGCGGCCGGGCACCGGGCTCGGCCTGTCGCTCGTCGCGGCGATCGCGCGCCTGCACAATGGCGAGTTGCGCGTCGAGGACAATGCGCCGGGCCTGCGCGTCGTGCTCGCCCTGCCGGCGGCGATGCGGCCGCCGCCGCTTGCCGCGCAGCCGGTG
>CALMRL010000414.1 GCA_937873345.1 uncultured Beijerinckiaceae bacterium
GCATCGCGGTCGGCACCGGCACCGACGTCGCCATCGAGAGCGCCGACGTGGTGCGCGCCGGCGGCGACCTCGCCGGCGTTGCCGCGGCGGTGGAGCTGTCGCGCGCCACCCTGCGCAACATCCGCCAGAACCTCCTCTGGGCCTTCGGCTACAACGCCGTGCTGATCCCGGTCGCCGCCGGCGCGCTTTACCCCGCGTTCGGCGTGCGGATGTCGCCGATCCTGTCGGCCGGCGCGATGGCGCTGTCGAGCGTGTTCGTGCTGACCAATGCGTTGCGGCTGCGCCGCTTCGTGCCGAGGGCGCCACACCGCGGCTGAAGCGGATCGGCCTGCCGGCCCGGGCGCTATGCCTGCGCCCTGCGCACTGCTAAGTCGGTGTGCCGCGCGATCGCGTCGGCCGCCGAGGAGGGTTTTCGTGAGACTGGCGACTTTGTGCCTTGCCGCCTTGGCCGCCCTCTCGATCGTCGCCTGGGTGGAGCCGGCTGCGGCACGTCCAAGGCCGGCTGAACTGCGCTGCAACGTCGCCGGCGGCTTCGGCTACGCCGTGGTCGGGCAGCGCGGCATCACCTGCGTGTACTACCGCCCCGACGGAACGACGGAGTTCTACGTCGGCTCGTCGTCGCAATTGGGGATCGACCTTGGCTCGCTCAACGCGCGGCGGCTTGCGTTCCGCGTCGGCGGCACCGATCCAAGCGCGCCGGGTCAACTCGCCGGCACCTTCGTCGGCGCGGCGGCCGGCGTGACGGTCGGCTTCGGCGTCTCGACCGAGGCGTTGATCGGCGGCGCTACAGGTCATGCGGTGCTGACGCCGCTCGACAATTTCGACGATACCGGCATCAACTTCACGACAGCCGTGGGCACGTTCAACCTGACCTATGCCGGCAGCGAGCCGCGCTCTCTGCGCGAGCGGTACTGACCTGCGTCACCGCGAGTACGGCAACGCAACATGGGAGTAGCTGCGGGAAGCTTGGCAGGAGCCTACCTTGAGGGTCCTAGATTGCTTCGCTACGCTCGCAATGACGGATAGAACATCGCCGGACCCTCATAATCCCGCTGCCGCCTTCACCGTCGCCAAATCCTCGACGAAGCGCGCGTATTCCCGCTTCTTTGCCTCCTCGTCGGGCAGGCGCAACAGGTAGGAGGGGTGCACGGTGATGAACACCGGCGCCTCATTGCCTTGCGCGATCGGCTTGCCGCGCTCTGCGCCGATCTTCACTGTGCGGCCGAGTAGTGCCTGGCCCGCAGAAGCGCCGAGCGCCACGATGATCTTCGGCTCGAGAAAGGATTTCTCCAGGTCGAGCCAGTAGCGGCAGGCCGAAATCTCCTTGGTGTCGGGCTTTTTGTGTAGCCTGAACTTGCCGCGCGGCTCGTATTTGAAGTGTTTCACCGCGTTGGTGACGTAGGCCTTGTCGCGTTCGATGCCCGCTTCCTTCAACGCCTTGTCGAGCATCGCGCCCGCTGGGCCGACGAAGGGCTTGCCGGCCAAGTCCTCCTTGTCGCCGGGCTGCTCGCCGACGAAGATGATCTCGGCCGACTGCGGGCCGATGCCGAACACCGTCTGCGTCGCCGGCCCGTGCAGGTCGCAGCGGGTGCAGCGCGCTGCTGCCGCGCGGGCCTCGTCGAGCGTCTTAGGGGCATCCGCATCCAGGAGGTCGGGTTCGAGAAGATCGGACTTCATGGAATCGCCTCCGTCGGCCTGCCTGTCGAGTGCTTCGGCAAGGCGCGAGCGAGGGGTGGGTTCCGCCTCCAGCATGCCAGCCGTGCGCGTCGCGGCGTCGCGGATCAGTCCGTCGATCAGCTGCGCTTCGGGCAGGTTGCGCCAGTACTTCTTCGGCATCTCCTTCTGCATCGCCGAGACCTTCAAGCGCGCGGGATTGAAGATGGACGCGTAGTACGTGCGCCAGTACGCCTCCAGCCGATCCGCGTCGGGAACGTCGCGCTTGTCGGCTCCGGGGCCGTAGCTGAGCGTTTCGCCGTCCCAGAAGGAGGAGCGTCGCGGTGTCAGGATCGACCAGCGCATGCCGGTGAAGCGACGACGGAAGAACTCGCCCGTCGCCTCCACGATGTGGTGGTCGGGCTCGAACCAGGAGATGTAGGCCGGCCGGCCGTCGGGCGCCTCGACCTCGCGGAAGCGGACGAAGGCGTGCATCTTGTGGATGTCGCGGTGGATCGCCTTGGCCCAAGCCCGCGCCCTGTCGACGGCGGGGTCGGTGGCGTCCTCCAACAGGTGCGGCGAGGACCGCAGCCGCCACAGGAGGCCGTAGAGCAGCGAGAAGCGCTCGGGGTCGGAATGCAGGATCACCTCGCCCGCGAGCGAGACGAAGCTCTTCGGCACGTTGAATTGCGGCTGCCCAACCGCCGGCAGCGTTTCCAACGTCTCGCCGGCGAACAGATCGCCCTCGCCCTCGACGAGCCAGACGAGGTCCTCGGGCGGTACCGCGCCGAGCACGGCGGCGCGCGCGCCGGCGCGCCAGCCGGCGAAGTCCACCGGATGGGCGAGGCCGACCGCCTCCATCACCGATCCTCAGGAGCGAGCCGCCGTCACGC
>CALMRL010000415.1:0-4334 GCA_937873345.1 uncultured Beijerinckiaceae bacterium
CCTCATCACCATCTCGACCCGCGTCGACAGGGTAGAGCAGGTGCGCGCCGTCGCCGAGGCGTATCCGGACGTCTTCTTCACCGTCGGCACCCATCCCCACGAAGCGCACCTCGAGCCGGAGGCGAGCGTGGAGACGCTCGTCGCCCTGTCGCGCCACGCGAAATGCGTCGGGCTCGGCGAGGCCGGCCTCGACTACCATTACGACCGCGCCCCGCGCGACGTCGACGCTCGCGTGTTCCGCACTCACATCGCCGCGGCGCGGGAAAGCGGCCTACCGCTCGTGATCCACACTCGCGACGCCGATGCCGACACCGCGGCGATCCTTGCCGACGAGATGGGGCAGGGCGCCTTCTCGGCCGTCCTGCACTGCTTCACCGGTGGCGAGGCGCTGGCGCGCACGGCGCTCGATCTCGGCCTCTACATCTCTTTCTCGGGGGTCGTTACCTTCAAGGCCTCCGAGACGCTGCGCGCCATCGCCGCTGCCGTTTCCGCCGATCGCTTCCTCGTCGAGACCGACGCGCCCTTCCTGGCACCGGTGCCGCATAGGGGCAGGCGCAACGAGCCGGCCTTCGTCGCGGAAACGGCGCGTCGCCTCGCGGACGTCCGCGGCGTCTCGCCGGCCGTATTGGCCGAACAGGCGACCGCCAACACCCGCCGGTTGTTCGCGAAGATGCCGGCGCTCGAGGTCGCGCCGTCGGACGCGGCGTGAGCCTCGTCGTCACCATCCTCGGCTGCGGCTCCTCGGGTGGCGTGCCGCGAGTGGGGCAGGGCTGGGGCGCTTGCGACCCCAGCGATCCCCGCAACCGCCGCCGCCGCTGCTCGCTGCTGGTCTCCCAGCGCGACGGCGGCGGAGAGGCCACGCAGGTCCTCGTCGACACCTCGCCCGACCTGCGCCAGCAGGCCCTCGACGCCGGCATCGAGCATCTCGACGCCATCCTGATGACGCATGCCCACGCCGACCACTGCCACGGCATCGACGACGTGCGGCCGCTGGTGCTGAAGGGAAGGCGCCGCATCGCCATGCACATGGACGAAGCGACGGCGGCAAGGGTCCGCCAGGGCTTCGATTATATCTTCGCGACGCCACCTGGGTCGCTCTACCCGCCCCTGCTCGACGATCATCGGCTGCGGCATGGCGAGAGCGTGGCGATCGAGGGGCCCGGCGGCACGCTGACGGCACTGCCGTTCAGGGTGCATCACGGCGAGATCGACGCGCTGGGCTTCCGCTTCGGCTCGATCGCCTACAGCCCGGACGTCAACGCGATACCGGACGAGAGTCTGGCGATATTGCGCAACCTCGACGTTTGGATCATCGATGCCCTGCGCTACACGCCGCACCCCAGCCATTTCCACCTCGAACAAACGCTGAACCATATCGCCCGACTGCGCCCACGGCGCGCGGTGCTGACCAACCTGCACACCGACATGGACTTTGCCGAACTGGCGGCTCGCCTGCCGTCTGGCGTCGAGCCGGCTCGGGACGGGATGGTGATCGCGGCGGGTTGATACGCATCGCTCGCGGCAACGTGAGCATCGAGCATCGTTCTTGCTCTGCCTGCGATGTTCCATAATGTTGATTATGCGAATTTAGGAGCCGTGCGGAAGTGGGTCGTAGCCCCAGTGCGGCGGGCAGTTAGACGAGGCGGATCTGATCGCAGCTCGGCCACCGGCCACGCTTCTAGGTGAGGCTGCCCTCGTCGGCGATTTGCCTTTGGCTGCTTACTTGCGGCCACCTACCCTCGCGGTGGTGATGGCAGCGGGTCGACTTGCGTGACAGCGCGATGACAGCATCGAGCGGTGACCTCGATCGGCCGCCGTGCGATGATTCCTCTGGCCAACATTCCCATGCACTGCTACGGATGGTGTACGCGGGGCTTCTTCCATTTCGAATGGATTTGAGCGCGGTCGGTCGCAAGTCATTTGCTGCCGGCCGGGCATGGACCGGAACGAACCGGTCTCGTCGGCCGGCTTGGGTTCGCTCCGATATCAAGGGCGCTGCGGGTAGAAGGGCGAGACGAGCAGGTTGACGATGAGCAAAGGTAGAGACTTCAGGGGTCCCAAGAAGCGCGGCTTCGACGACGACGGCCCCTCCCCTTTCGACGCGCCCCGCCTTCCGCGCACCCCGCGCCCGGCCTTCGGCGGCAGCACCTTCGGCGCTCCTCCGAGCGACAGCGGCTCGGCGGCGACCGTCGATGCCACCGTCAAGTGGTTCAAGGGCGACAAGGGCTTCGGTTTCGTCGAACTGGCGAACGGCACCGGCGACGCTTTCCTGCACATCGGCGCCCTGCAGTCCGCCGGGTACGAGACCGTTCCCCCCGGCGCCAAGCTCAAGGTCGCCGTCGGCAACGGCATGAAGGGTGTTCAAGTCACCCGCGTCTTCGAGGTCGACACCTCGACCGCCCAGCCGGAGCGTCCGCAGCGTTCGTTCAGCGATGGGCCGCGTCCGCCGCGTCGTTCCATGCCGGACCCGTCGACGGCCATTTCGATCAGCGGCAATGTCAAGTGGTTCGATGAGAACAAGGGCTTCGGCTTCGTCCAGTCGAACGATGGCGGCAAGGATGTCTTCGTGCACATCTCCGTGCTCGGCTCGTCCGGCGTGCAGCACCTCGCCGAAGGGCAAGCCGTCAACATGCGCGTCGTCGATACTCCCAAGGGTCGTGAGGCTCTGTCGATCTCGCTCGGCTAAGACTCTCGGCCATCCGATCCCCGGGCGTCCTGGCTGAGGGATGGGACCCATCGATCGACTGATCGAGATCCTCGCGGCCCTGCGCACGCCGGAAACGGGGTGCGCCTGGGACTTGCGACAGACTCACGAGAGCCTCGCGCCTTATGCGATCGAGGAGGCCTACGAGCTTGCCGACGCGATCGCGCGCGGCGATATCCCCGATGTCCGCGACGAGCTTGGCGACTGCCTCCTGCAGGTCGTCTACCACGTCCGTCTCGCCGAGGAAGCGGGTTGCTTCGCCTTCGCCGACGTGGTCGACGCGATCTGCGCCAAGATGCTGAGGCGCCACCCCCACGTCTTCCCCGCGGCCCCGGCAGTCGGCGGCGCGTCCGAGGCGGCCGGCGGTGACGCGGGTCGAGAAGGGCAGGTCGGCGCTACCCCGGCGCGGTGGGAAACGATCAAGGCCGAGGAGCGTGCCGGACGGCCGCGCGGCAGCAGCCTCCTCGCGGATGTGGCGACTGCCCTGCCCGGCCTTACCCGTGCCGTCAAGCTGCAGCGCCGTGCCGCCTCGGTCGGCTTCGACTGGAACGAAGCGCGCCAAGTTCTCGCCAAGGTCCGCGAGGAGGTCGACGAGGTGGAGGCGGAACTCGGCGGTGACGTCGCGGCCCTGCATGACGAGATCGGCGACCTCCTGTTCGCCGTCAGCAATCTCGCTCGGCACGCTGGCGTCGATCCAGAGGCCGCGATCCGCTCGGCGAATGCCAAGTTCGAGCGTCGCTTCGCCTTCATCGAACATGCGCTCGCGGCGCGCGGTGCGTCGCCGCTGGATGCCGCCCTGGCGGAGATGGAGGCGCTATGGAACGAGGCGAAACGCGCGGAGCGCCGGCAGGCCGACGTGATTGAGCGCGCTCGCTGAGATCTCACCGCTGGCGCGTCTCGCAGGCAGCGGCCACGCGCAGCTGATCCGCGGCGAAGCGGTTGCGCAGCTGCTCGGCTCGTTCGGCAGCGATGCGCACCACGAGGCCGACCCTGCCCTCGTCATCCGCCTCGCGATGCAGCACTTCGGCGTGCTCGTAGAGCCAGTTCAAGCCGGAGCCATCGGCGGGCGGCAGCGTGACGACGTAGCTGGGGCGGCCTTCGGCAAGCCGTGACTCGAGTTCCCCGACAAGGGCATCGGCGCCCTGCCCCGTCCAGGCCGAGATCAGCACCGGACGCGTTCCGCCCAAGCGGCGCGCTGCGCTGTTGGCGGCGGCTTCCGCTCGATCGGGATCGAGAAGGTCGATCTTGTTCCATACCTCCACCAGCCGGCTGCGGTCGGCGAGGTCGACGCCGAGACCGGTCAGGATCGCTTCGACGTCGACGGATTGCGCCTCGCTGTCCTCGTGGGCGATGTCGCGGACGTGCAGCACAAGATCGGCCTCCAGCACCTCCTCCAGGGTGGCACGGAAGGCGGAGACAAGCATCGGCGGCAGGTCGGAGATGAAGCCGACCGTGTCGGACAGGATGATGGTCGATCCGTGCGGCAGCTTGACAGAGCGCAGCGTCGGGTCGAGCGTCGCGAACAGCATGTCCTCGGCGAGGACGGCGGCGCGGGTCAGGCGATTGAACAGCGTCGACTTGCCGGCATTGGTATAGCCGACGAGCGCCACCACCGGGTAGGGCACGTCGC
>CALMRL010000415.1:4344-6806 GCA_937873345.1 uncultured Beijerinckiaceae bacterium
GGCTTGCGATGCAGCGAGCGCGTGCGCTTCACCTTCTCGAGGTCCGCCTCGATGCGCACCATGCGCTCGGAGATCAGGCGGCGATCCGTCTCAATCTGCGTCTCGCCTGGACCGCCGAGGAAACCGAAACCGCCGCGCTGTCGCTCCAGATGGGTCCATGAGCGGACCAGACGCGATTTCTGATAGGCAAGGTGCGCCAATTCGACCTGCAGCGAACCCTCGCGAGTGCGCGCGCGGCGCCCGAAGATTTCGAGGATCAGGCCGTTGCGATCGATGACCTTGCTGCCGGTCGCCTTCTCCAGGTTGCGCTGCTGCACGGGCGACAGGGCGCAATCCATGTAGACGAGACCGATCTCCTCCGCGTCGACGGTCGCCGCCAGCTCCTCGACCTTCCCCTTGCCGAGGAAGGTCGCCGGACGCACTTGCCCGAGGTTGACGATCGTTTCACCGACGACATCGAGATCGATGGCGCGAGCGAGGCCGCCGGCCTCCTCGATACGGGCCTGGGTCGATCGTCCGCCGCCGGAATGTTCGCCCGGCCCTCGTCGCTCGACGTAGGGTCCGAGCACAAGAGTCCTCGTGCGTGAGGCCGCCTCGCCCTCGCGCGGTCCATCAAGGGTCCGATCGATCAATCCTGGTCCCGTACCACCCGTCAGCCGGCGACGGCCGTCTCCTCGGCGGGCTCGAACATCTGAATGGGGTGCCCGGGCATGATTGTCGAGATGGCATGCTTGTAGACGAGTTGGGAATGGCCATCGCGTCGCAGCAGCACGCAGAAATTGTCGAACCAGGTGACCACGCCCTGCAGCTTTACGCCATTCACCAGAAAGATGGTCAACGGCACCTTGTTCTTTCGGAGATGGTTGAGGAAGGTGTCCTGCAGGTTCTGGGATCGATCGGCCGTCATAGCTTGTCAGCTCTTTACTGGCGTCGCTTTGTCCCGCGACTGCGGATTGATGGAGGTTCTCGGCGGGTCAGCGCTCACGCGCGAGGCTTGCCATATTCTTGTGCACGAGTCGATTGCGTCGGGCGATCACCCGATCGGCGTATGATGGGCGGCTCCGTGGAAGCCGGCGCGAAGGGCCGTAGCGACGGGTCCCGGGCGGCCGTCGCCGACCGGCCGATCGTCGATGGCGACCACCGGCAGCACGAGGCTGGTCGCGCCCGTCACGAAGGCCTCGCTGGCGCGATATGCCTCGTCGCGCGAGAAGGCGCGCTCTTCGAGCATCAGCCCCATCTCCGCGATGAGCCTGGCCAGCGTGCCCCGGGTGATGCCGTCGAGGATGGACGAACCGTCGGCGGGGTGGGTGATGACGCGACGCTCGCCATCGACGATCCAGGCATTGGAGGCGGCGCCCTCGCTCACGTTCCCGTCGGCCGTGAGCAGCCACGCCTCCCCTGCCCCGCGCGCGCGCGCCTCCTCCTTGGCGAGCACGTTGGGCAGCAGCGAGGTCGACTTGATGTCGGGCCGCTTCCAGCGCTGGTCCGGCATGGTGATGACCCGGATGCCGGCAGCGGCCTTGATGGCGCCCTTCATCGGATCGACGGCCTGGGCCGTGACGACGAGGGCCGGCCGCGTGCCGGCGGCGGGAAAGACGTGGTCGCGCCGGGCGACGCCGCGGCTGACCTGCATGTAGGCCATGCCGTCGACGACCCTGTTGCGCCGGATCACCTCGCGCAGCACGAGGCGCAGCGCCGCCTCCTCCATCGGCGGGGCGATCCGCAGTTCGGCGAGCGAGCGGCGCAATCGCGTGAAATGCGCATCCTCGTCGACCAGCGCGGCGCCGCGCACCTCGATCACCTCGTAGACGCCGTCGGCGAACTGGTAGCCGCGGTCGTCGATCGAAACCGCCGCCACGGCACGAGGCCGGTAACGGCCGTTGACGTAGGCGATACGGCTCACGGACGGTCCTTTCTCAGAAGGCGATGGCAAGGCGGTGCAGGGCGACGGCCAGAACCGCAGCGCCGGCGAGGCTCCACAGCGGTGACAGCCGCGTCAGCGTAGCGATCGCGGCGATGGCTGCGGTGATCAGGAGACTCGCCCGGTCGACGAAGGCGGCGCGCGCCATGACGAGGCTGCTCCCTGCCATCAGTCCGCGCGCGACCGGCGCGAGTGCGCGGCGCAGCGGGGCGACCCGATCGCGCCCTCGCGGGCGACGAGGCGACCGGCGCCGACGGCGAGCAGGCTCGAAGGCACGACCATCGCCAGCGTCGCCGCCGCCAGACCGGCGAAGCCGGCGAGCGACCAGCCGATCAGGCTGACGATCAGCAGGTTCGGCCCAGGCGCGACTTGCGCGATCGCGACGAGGGAGGCGAAGGTGCGATCGTCCATCCAATGGTGGAGATCGACGACCTGGCGGTGGATTTCCGGCACCATTGCGTTGACGCCGCCGATCGAGAGCAGCGAAAGCGAGGCGAAGGTCGCGACGAGGTTGGCGATCAATTCACGCTCCTCCCTGCCC
>CALMRL010000416.1 GCA_937873345.1 uncultured Beijerinckiaceae bacterium
TCACCGGAGGCTCGACGGGACGATCGCCGGGCTGCTCCGCGGGCACCGGCAGAGCCGGGCCGTCGGCGGCCTGGCCATCGCCGCCCGCATCGACCCCGGGGGCGGCGAGCGGCGCCGATCCGGCCAGCAGCCATCCCGATAGCAGCAGCGCCGCCCCCCATCCTGCCCGCGGCATCGTCATCGAGCCTTCCACGCGTCGTCAACGGCGAGACATGCCCGATACGCCGGGCAAGGTCGAGCCGGGCGACCGCTTCAGCCTTCGTCGCGGTTCTCAGCGTGCCGCCTGCCGATCGCATCCGCCGCGAGGATCAGGGCGAGATGACTCAGGGCCTGCGGCAGGTTGCCGAGCATGCGGCCGGTGCCGGGCTCGATCATCTCGGTGTAGAGGCCGAGGTTGCCGCCGCAAGCCCGCAGCATCCCGTCCATCTGCCGCACGGCGCCGGCGTGGTCGCCGAGCAGGGCGTAGGCTTCCACCAGCCAGAAGCCGCAGGCGATGAAGGTACCCTCCTCCGCCGGCATGCCGCTGTAGCGATGGATGCAGGCGCCATTGGCGTCCGCCGGGTCGAGCAGCTCGCGATGCACGGCATCGCGGGTCAAGGCGAGGCGGTCGCGGCGCTCGAAGCCGAAGGGCACGGCCAGCATCAGGGCGGCGTCGAGCTTCTCGGTGCCGGCGTGAAGCGTGTAGCTCCGCTTGCGCTCGCTCCAGCATTCCCTGTCGATCCAGTCGCGGATGCGGTCGCGCTCGCGCTGCCAACGATGCTTCTGGTTCGACTGGATCTGCCCGGCGTCGGAGAGCTGCACGGCACGGTTCAGCGCCGTCCAGCAGCCGATCTTCGACATGGTGTAATGCTGCTCGTCCTCCAGCTCCCAGATGCCGGAATCCTTCTTGCGCCACAGGTCGGCGCAGCGGTCGGCGAGGTCGGCGAGCAGCTTGCGGGTGACGAGGTCGAGCACGTGGCCGTCCTCGACGAACAGAGCCGCGGTCTGCAGCACGTCGCCGTAGATCGACAGCTGCAGCTGGTCGCGCGCCCGGTTGCCGGTGCGCACGGGGCGCGAGCCGCCGTAGCCGGGCAGGTCGAGTTCCACCTCTGCCGGCGCCAACGAGCCCTCGAGCGCATACATGGTGCGCAGATCGCCGTCGTGGCGGCCGATGGTGGCGGTGAGCCAGGAGAAGGCGGCCTTAGCCTCCTCGGTGGCGCCGACGCGCAGGAACGCCTTGATGGTGAAGGCGACGTCGCGCACCCAGGCGTAGCGGTAGTCGTAGGTCTTCGCGCCTCCGATGCGCTCGGGCAGGGAGGTCGTCGCCGCGGCGGCGATGGCGCCGGTCGGCGAGAATAGCAGCAGCTTCAGCGCCAGCGCCGAACGCCGCACCTCGGCGGGATAGGCGCAGGAGATGCGCAGATCGCCTGACCACTCCCGCCACGACCGGTCGGAGCGGTCGATGCGCCTGTCGATGACGTCGAGGGGGGGCAGGATCAGCGGCTCGTCGGAGGAGGCGAGCACGGCTATCACCGTGCGCGACCCCTCGCGCGCGACGAGCCGCGCCAGGGTGCGGACATCGTCGCGCACGATCGTCTCCAGGCCGCCGTCGTGGCGCAGCGCGGCAATCACGCCATCGATGTGCAAGACGTCGCCCTGCCCCGTCTCCTCGCGCCACGGCGAAGCACCGTCGAGACGGCGGCCCGGGTGCACCTCGACCATCAGCGGCACCTCGCCGGCGAGCCCCTCGACGCGGCGCGCCAACTCGCACCACGGCAGGCGCCCGGAAATGCCGGAGTTGAGCGAGTCAGTGATGCGCACGCGGCCCGAGCGGGTGGTGAACACCTGCTCCAGCACGTTGGAGTCGGGACGGTAGCGCCGCTCCACGCTGAAAGGGTGCTCCGGCGTGATCGAGAAGCGGCCACCGTGCTCGGGGTCGAGCAACCGGTCGAACAGCGGCGGCGAGTCCATGCCGGGCACGCCGAACCAGTCGACCGAACCGTCGGCCCCGACGACGGCGACGCCGCGCCCGTCACCGAGCGCGGCGTAGAGTTCAAGCGGCAGAGTGCCGCCCTCGTCGCGCAGCGACGGTGGATCGGAGTCGAGCAGCGCCTCGCGGCCCGCGCCCAGCGGCAAGACTTCGGGCGGCAGGCTCGTCGTCGTCACGTCAAACCTACTCCATCGCAGGGGCAAGCTTCTGCACGGCGGCGACGTCGCTGCCCAGCCATTCCGCGTTCTTCGCCGTGCCATCGAAGGTCGCGGAGGTCTTGAAAAGCTCGTACTTGCCTTCGAGCGCGTAGGGGCGCGAGCGCGCCAGCAGCTCGGCGACCTGCATCTTGGCCATCGGCTTGAAGCTCGCCACAGCGGCGAAGGCCTGGTCCATGTCGCGCTGGTTCTCCATGCCGTTGATGACGACGCTCGTCGGCAGGTTCAGCGAGTAGTGCAGCATCTCGGTCGGCGAGAGCGGCGCGCCGGACTTGAACAGCACGCTGTCGCCGAAGCTCTTCATGCCGAGCACGGCGATGCCGTTCGCCACGAGGTAGGGCAGCACGAGGTGGGCGAAGGAGCGGAAGTGCGCGTCCATCACGTTGAGCGGCATCTGGCACGCGTCGAAGTGGAAGCCACGCTCCTCGGCGACGTGCAGCATCTGCAGGTGGATGCGCGGGTCCTTGTGGCCGGTGAAGCCGATGTGGCGGACCTTGCCGGCCTTCTTCGCCTCCAGGAAGCCCTCCATCGCCCCGCCCTCGGCGAAGACGCGGTCGGGATCGTCGAAGCGCAGGATCTCGTGGTGCTGCACGAGGTCGAGCCGGTCGGTGCGCAGCCGGTGCAGCGAGGCGTCGATCTGGGTCAGCGCGTCCTTTTTGGTGCGCCCGTCCATCTTCGACATCAGGAACACTTTATCGCGCCGGCTGCCCTCCTGCAGGGCCTCGCCCATGCGCAGCTCGGATCGACCCTTGTTGTAGTCCCAGCAGTTGTCCATGAAGGTGATACCGCGCTCGATCCCCTGGTGGATCAGCCGCGTCGCCTCGGCGTCGCTGACGGCGTCCTTGCCGAGGTGGAAGCCGCCCATGCCGATCGCCGAGATCATCTCGGAGGTTTGGCCGAACTTGCGGTAGAGCATCTCGCCGCGGCGTTCACCGGGATCGGTGACGAAGGGCAAGGCGGCGGGATCGTCGGGGCGGGGCTTGGGCAGGGCAGACATGTCGTTCACCTGCTGAACTCCTTGGGCGGCATCGGCGAGCGGGACGGCCGAGGCTCCAACTGCGGCTGCGGTACCTACGGCACCTTGGATGAAGCTGCGGCGTTCCATGGGAATCCTCGCTGTTCGGGGTCGGTCACGCCTCCCGCCCCATGCGGGC
>CALMRL010000417.1 GCA_937873345.1 uncultured Beijerinckiaceae bacterium
ACACCCACTCGATGCCGCCCGTGGTGGCGGTGGTATGGTCGGGCTTCTTCAACTTCGTCGGCGTGCTCGTCTCGTCGGGCGGGGTCGCCTACGCCATCGTCACCTTGCTGCCGGTGGAGCTGATCCTGCAGGTCGGTTCGGGCGCCGGCTACGCGATGATCTTCGCGCTGCTGATCGCCGCGATCATCTGGAATCTCGGCACCTGGGCGCTCGGCATCCCGAACTCCTCGTCGCACGCCCTGATCGGCTCGGTGATCGGCGTCGGCATCGCCAACCAGCTGCTGGCGCCGCACGGCGTCGCGACCTCCGGCGTCGAGTGGGGACAGGCGCTCAACGTGCTGAAGGCGCTGCTGTTCTCGCCGCTGATCGGCTTCATCGCGGCGGCCGGCCTGTTGATCGTGATGAAGGCGCTGGTCAAGGTGCCGAAGCTCTACGAGGAGCCGAAGTCCTCGGCCCCGCCGCCGTGGTGGATCCGCGGCCTGCTCATCCTGACCTGCACCGGCGTGTCGTTCGCGCACGGCGGCAACGACGGTCAAAAGGGCATGGGCCTGATCATGCTGATCCTGATCGGCGTCGCGCCGACGGCCTACGCCCTCAACCGCACCATGTCGGACGCCGCCACGCCGCACTTCATCGAGGTGTCGCAGAAGGCGGAGGACGTCTTCAAGTCCCGCGCCGGTTCCGCAGCCGTTCCCGCGCCCGAGCAGGCGCGCAAGGATCTGTCGGAAGCGCTGAAGACCCGCGAGCTCGACAAGCCGGAGGTGTATGCCGAGCTGACCGCGATCACCGCCGACGTCCAGGGTGGGGTGAAGTCCTACGGCTCGATCAACAAGGTGCCCGCGGCGCAGACGCAGAACCTGCGCAACTCGATGTTCCTGTCGGCCGATGCGATCCGCCTGCTGCCGAACTCCGGCGCCAAGCTGTCGTCCGGCGACACCGCGGCGCTGAAGGCCTATGCCGGCGAGCTCAACAACGGCACGCGCTTCATCCCACCGTGGGTCAAGGTGTCGGTCGCCATCGCGCTCGGCCTCGGCACGATGGTCGGCTGGAAGCGCATCGTCGTCACGGTCGGCGAGCGCATCGGCAAGTCGCACCTGACCTACGCGCAGGGCGCCTCGGCCGAGATGGTCGCGGCTGTGACGATCCTCGGCGCCGAGTTCCTCAACATGCCGGTGTCGACGACGCACATCCTGTCGTCGGGCGTGGCCGGCACGATGACCGCCAACGGCTCCGGCCTGCAGTGGTCCACCGTGCGCTCGATCGCGATGGCCTGGGTGCTCACCCTGCCCGCCGCGATGCTGATCGCCGGCATCCTGTTCGCGATCCTGCGCCTCGTCTTCTGACCGACGCTCGATCGAGTCGTCACGACATCCCGCCGCGTTCATCGCGCGGCGAGATGTCGTCGTTCGCGGCGGCGCGCTCCGGTCTGCGCCGGGCCGTCACCACCAGTTCGTCCGGCACGATCGTCGCCGCATCCTGTCGCGCGATCGCCTCGGCGAGGGTGACCGGGCGATAATCCCAGGCGTCGACCCCGACGTCACAGGATCGCAGCGTGTCGGGAATCTGTCCGTGGGTGTGGCCGTAGAGGTGCCGCGCCCCGCGCCACAGGCCAGGCCACGCGCGATGGGCGTAATGCGCCAGGAAGACGCGGACCTCGGCGCCCCCCGATCCGCGCAGCGACAGCCGAATTGATTCGACCGGTGCCTCCGCCCAGGGCAGCTCCAGCACGCGGTTGGTGTCGTGGTTGCCGCGCACCAGCCGCTTGCGGCCGTTGAGCCGCGCGAAGACGGCGGCGACGTGCTCGCGGGTCGCGCCATTGGCGAAATCGCCGACGTGCCATACCTCGTCGCCCTCGCCAACCGCCTCGTTCCAGCGCGCGATCAGCGCCTCGTCGTGCGCTTCGACGGTGGGAAAGAGCCGCCCGCGCAGCCGCAGGATATGCTCGTCGCCGAAATGCGTATCGGCGGTGAAGAAGGTTGCCATATCCGCCTAATCGCAAGGGCCGGTAGAGGGTTGAGGCGGCCGATCGAAGCGGGCGGGCTCAATGCCGCGCGAAGACGATCTGCCCGATCGTCAGCAGCAGCTCGGCGAGGATCAGCCCGACCACCAGCAGCTCCAGCCGGGTCGAGCGGTCGGCGTCGATGATGTCGGTGAGGGCGCCTGCGGTGTCGGCGATCACGTCCAGCTTGCGCTTCAGGGTCTGCGCCCGCTCCTTCAGCTCGTACTCGTCTTCGAGGCGCGCGTAGAGGCGCTCGAGGTCGGGGCGGTCCCACAGCACGTCGGGCTTTTCTTCCACGGCGACGCGGCCGGAAACGCGATGCTGCACCAGCAACGTCTGGCCGATCAGCTTCAGCACCGATCGACGCTGGCGCGGCACCCTGCCCTTCTCCGACAATCGCGCGGCGAAGGGCTCGACGATGTCGAAGACGGCGTTGACCTCGCGCTCGTCGCGCCCCAGCGAGACGGACTTCGCCAGCGCGTCGGCGACCACGAGCAGGCGCGCGGGGTTAAGGTCGCGCAGCTCCAGCGCGCCGCCCGGCGGGATGCGGTCCTCGCCCTCGGGCGCCAGCACCAGCACCGCGGTCTCGTCGTCGATGTGGGCGTGCGGGCCGGAAAGCCGCGCGCGCACCTGCCCGATCACCTCGTCCTCCTCCAGCGGCGACAGGCCGACGGTGACGGCGACGCCGAAGCGGTAGAGCACCACCATGCCGTCGGCGCCGGCGCGGAAGGCGAGGGGGTTGGCGGAGAGCATGTCGGCACGCTCGAGACCCGCCGCGTCGATGCGGTCGCCGAGCAACAGGGCGCGGGCGGTGACGCTCTGCGTTGCCCGGATCGGCAGATCGGAGGCGGTCATCGCTGCTCCCCCGCTCCGCCGAAGCGGTCGCGCCAGGAGGCTTGGGCGCCGGCGAAGGGCAAAGCGGCGGCCTCGTAGACTGCGCGGGCGATGGCTCGGGCGAGGCAGTCGGCGGCGGCCGCTTTGCCCTTCGCC
>CALMRL010000418.1 GCA_937873345.1 uncultured Beijerinckiaceae bacterium
GCGCACGCCCTTCGCTTCGCCGGGATCGGCGGCGCCGTCTTCGCGGGGCGCGTCCACCATCCGGGATCGCTGATCCCCGCCCGCGCGCCCTTCGGCTCGGCGCTCGACGCGCTGCGCGAGGAGATCACGGGCGGGTTGAAGCTGGCGGTGCTCGATGCCCTCGGGAGCGAAGCATGAGCGGGCGCGAGCAGGCCGTCGGCGCCCTGCTGGCGCGCATCACCGCGGCCTATCCCTGGGCCTCGCCGCCGTCGCGGCGGCTCAAGCTGTGGAGCGACGTGCCGGCCTCGATGCGCCCGGCCTGCTTCCTCTTCGAGGGCGGCACGGAGAGCTACGCCGGCACCGGCCCGATCAAGCGCACGCTCTCCCTGCGCCTGTTCGTCTACGTCTCCGCCCACGACCCCGCCGTGCCCGGCGCGGCAGCCCTCAACGCGGTGATGGACGCGCTCGACGCGGCGCTCAGCCCGGCCGGCGCCGAGCTGGCGCTGGGGCGCTGCACGCTGGGCGGCGCGGCCTACCGCTGCTCGATCGAGGGCCGCCCGCTGAAGGACCCCGGCGACCTCGACGGCGACGGGCTGGCCCTCGTCCCCATCACCATCGTCCTGCCCTGAGGAGCATCATGAGCGACGCACCCCACGACACCCGCATCCAAGACGCCGACAGCCTCGTCGAGCGCTGGTTCTTCGAAGCCTTCCACGGCTCGCCCGCCGCCCGCGCCACCGAGGTGTGGAACCACGTCCACGCCGCCAAGGACGAGCTGAAGCGCCGGCTCGCCGCCTTCCTCGCCGACATCTGAAGGAGCATCCGCCATGTACAGCTTCGGCTCCGGCGTCCTGATCGGGACGCGCACCGACGTCCTCAACGCCACCCCTGTCAACTTCGGCCTGGTGCAGGAGGTGACGATCGAGGAGAGCGCCACCGTCAAGGAACTCTACGGGCAGTTCCAGCACCCGATCGCCATCGCGCGCGGCACGGTGAAGACCACCGGCAAGGCCAAGGTGGCGCGCATCTCCGGCCTCAGCTTCGCCAACCTGTTCTACGGCGTGCAGCCGCAGGCGGGGCAGCTCGCCACCGCCTTCGCCGAGGCGGCCACCGTGCCCGCGGCGTCGCCCTTCACGGTGGTGCCGGCGAACGGCGCGAGCTTCGCCGACGACCTCGGCGTGCTCTACGCCGCCACCGGCCTGCCGCTCGCCAGGGTGGCGGGCGCGCCCTCCGCCGGGCAGTACGGCCTCGCGGCCGGCGCCTACACCCTCGCGGCCGCCGACGCCGGCAAGGCGCTGCTCTTGAACTACACCTACCAGCTCGCCGGCTCCGGCCAGTCCTTCCCCGTGATGAACCAGCTCACCGGCACCACGCCGACGTTCGCGGCGCAGTTCTTCACCACCTTCAACGGCCCGGCGGTCAGCCTGAAGCTGCGCGCCTGCACCTCCTCCAAGCTCTCCTTCGGCACCAAGCTGGAGGACTTCGTGGTGCCGGAGTTCGACTTCTCCTGCTTCGCCGACGCGACCGGCACGGTGATGAGCTGGTCCTTCTCGGAGGCCTCGTGATGCGGATGCAGCCTTCCACCATCGCGCTCGGCGACCGGCGCTGGACGGTGCGCCCGCTCACGGTGGCGCAGGTGCAGCTGATCGAGCCGCTGCTGCACCAGGCCGAGAGCGCCGCCGGCACGGTCGCCGCCGCGGTGGCGATCATCAAGCTCGCGGTGGCCCGCGA
>CALMRL010000419.1 GCA_937873345.1 uncultured Beijerinckiaceae bacterium
GCGCTGCGCGGCGGCACGGTGGTCGGCGACCATACGGTGGTGCTCGCCGGCGAGGGCGAGCGCATCGAGCTGTCGCACAAAGCCGAGGACCGCGCGATCTTCGCCCGCGGGGCCCTGCGCGCCGCACTGTGGGCGCGCGGCCGCAAGCCCGGCCTCTTCTCCATGGCCGATGTCCTCGACTTGCCCGACTGACGTCGTCCGGCCCCTCCGATCGAGGCCTCCTGCCTCCCCTGCACCCTCAAGGAAGCCTGCCATGCCCCGCACCCTCGTCCTCCTGCGCCACGGGCAGAGCGAATGGAACCTCAAGAACCTGTTCACCGGCTGGAAGAACCCCGGCCTGACGGAGCGCGGCTACGACGAGGCGCGCGCCGCCGGCCTGGCGCTGAAGAAGGCAGGCCTCAAGTTCGATCGCGCCTTCGCGTCCGACCTCACGCGCGCTCAGGAAACGCTGAGGACGGCCCAGGAAGCGATGGGCTCCCAGCTGAAGCCGATCGTCACCAAGGCGATGCGCGAGCGCGACTACGGCGACCTGTCCGGCCTCAACAAGGACGAGGCGCGCGACAGGTGGGGCGAGGAGCAGGTGCGCCTCTGGCGACGCTCCTACGACACCCCGCCGCCCGGCGGCGAGAGCCTGCGCGACACGGTGGCGAGGGCGCTGCCCTACTACTGCCAGGCGATCCTGCCCTGCGTGCTGCGCGGCGAGTCGGTGATCGTGGTGGCGCACGGCAACAGCCTGCGCGCTTTGGTGATGGTCCTCGACGGCTTGAACGCCACGACGATCCCCACGGTGGAGATCCAGACCGGCGTGCCGCTGGTCTACGACATCGGCCCCGATGCCATCGTCACGTCGAAGAGGGTGATGGAGCCGGAGATCGCGCCGCGCCGCCCCGACGACATGCTCCCACGCGGCTGAACGGGGCCAGGAACGAACGGCGGAGATGCTCCGTTACAAAACTCTGTGGAGAAAGGTCGCTGCTTCGTGCTGACACGCGGTGCCGAAACCGCGTCGTCCGACCCTCGTCGCGAGGCCTCATCCGTGAAGGCAACGGGACGAACTGGGCAGGCGTCCGCCCGGTAGAGCCCGCCTGGAGAGCTGCATGCCGCATCTCGAAATCCTGCTGGTCGATGACGATCCGCTGATCCGCCACGTCATCGCCGACGAACTGGAGGAGGCCGGGCACTTCGTCACCACCGCGGTGGGGCCCGAGGCGGCGATCGAGACGCTGCACGACCATCGCGCCTTCGACATTGTGGTGATCGACTACACTATGCCCGGCATGTCCGGCGGAGACCTCGCCCGGCACATCCGCCGAGGCGATCCCGCCGCCCGCCTTGCGATCCTCACCGGCAATCCCGACCAAGCCGGAGATCAGCCCTGTCCGGTGCTGACCAAGGGCATGCGGATGAGCGAGCTGGTCAAGGCAATTGCCGCGATCGCTGCCGGACAGGACCCATCGCCCGCCCATGACGCAACGGCCGCGCGGATTGATTTGCTGGTCGACCAGATCGCGACCAAGCCGGCGGTCGGCGGAGTGCGCGGTGCGATCGGGGCCACCTACGGCCGACCAGCCGAGGAAGGCGTGCCCGACGCCTTCGCCTCGATCCTGGAGCGCCTGCCGGAGAAGTAGCGATGCGCCGACTTGATATGCCGCGTCGACTTTTCGAAAGCCGCTGACGTAATCCTTCGGTGCGCTAGTTCGGCAACTATGTTTCTTGCAAACGCACGCAGCCAGCGGTAGCTTTGGCTGCGATTATGGGTGAGAGGCAATGGGCAGAAAAAGGGATCGGGTTCCGCCATCGCCCTTCATGCGACTTAAGGCGGAGTTTGGGATCAAGTCCTACAAGATCGCCAATAGCGACCGCTTATACCGCTCAACACCCGTGCTTACTCTGCCAAGCGGGCACGGCATCAGTCGCGAGAAGCTGATAGAAGTTTTCGGTGAATATCGCGCTATGTTTGTAGATGAAAACATCATATTGCTACATGACAAAACAGATAATTTGTTCATTTTCAGTCACGTGGCTTCGCCAGCTTCCGCAACACACCTTTGAACACATCCTCGCTGTCATCGGCCCCATGCTCGCGGGCGGCATCGGCGAACTTCTCCGCTTGGGTGCGGGTGTCCTCCTGCCCCTCCCTTGCCGCCTGCCGGTGGACGCGCTCTTGCTGCCCAGCCGTGTCTTGCTTGACCTGAGAGAGAGCGGCTTCGCGGGGCTCTTTGCCTGTCGGTTGCGCCGCGCCTTTCGGTTGACTCTGGGTTGTCCTACCGCTTCTGTTCATGGATGAGCCTGCCCGACGATCCTCCGGAACCATATTATATAGTCTATATCGACGAGGCGGGCGACCCTGGCCTTGCAAAGGTGCGCCCTCTCGATCCAAACGGCGCAAGCGAATGGCTTACACTTGGTGCGGTTGTGATACGCGCTCGTGTAGAAGACAAGGTTGTCGGCTGGGTTCGTTCAATTCGCGACGACATCAAGCAGATGCAAGGTAGCGATCTTCATTTCCGGACGCTATCGGACCACCGAAAAGAAAGAGTTGCCGATCTGATTGCAGAACTGCCGCTTCGTGCTTTTGTCATGCTTTCACATAAGCCAAACATGAAGGGGCATAGAAATCCTGCCGCAGAAGCTGTCAGCTTAACCCCAACGCCTAGGGGATGGTTCTACAACTGGTGCATCCGGTTGTTGCTTGAGCGCGTAACAAATGCTTGTGCTGACGCATCGCGCAACGAGTGCGGACAAGCAAGACCTATTAAGATCGTGTTTAGCAGGCGTGGCGGCGTCGCTTACAATTGGCTTGGTGCATACATTGAGGTTCTCGCGCATCAGGCAACGCACGGCACGACGGTTCTACGTAAAAGGGAGATCGCGCCAGCTGTCGTAGATCGACGGCTGATTGTGGACGCGGCGGCTCATCAAAGTGCGGGCTGCCAACTTGCCGATGTAGTCACGAGCGCGTTCCATGTTGCGGCTGATGCCTTCGGACCGCGCTGGTGCATCATACCTGCCGAAAAGCTCAAGAGGATAATGGCTGCAAACCTAGGTGTTCATCAGGATTGGGGCGTCTCACTTCAACCCTCCCCCGGCTGGAAGGCGGCCAAAGCTTTGACTGCCAATCAGCGCAAAATCTTTGATGCTTACGGCTTCGATTTTTCGTGAAGTAGCGGGCACCGGCCTTGTCTGCGTCAGAAGGCTCATAGGCCGCCCGCACGGCAACCGTCCATCTGACTGCCCCCGCTGCAAGCCACAGGGGCCAAGGGTGTTCCGACGTATCCCGCCAGTTGCATCAGACATCATCTTCGCTTCGAAAACAAGTCTCTAACTAAGCCGTTGGTGCAACTCGGCTCTTTAGCTGTGCGCTTCGTTAGTACCGCCATAGGTCAAACGCTTACCGGCGATCCCCCTTAGCGCCCGCTCGGCCCGCTCCGCATCCTCGCAGCCGAGCTTGCTGCGGTTATTGTAGCGGAAGTCGAACTCGGCGAGGTAGCGGTGCAGGTGCGCCTCGCTGACGCTGTGGTAGGTGCCGGTGATGCCGCGCTTCACGATGGAGAAGAAGCTCTCCGCCGCGTTGACGTGGACGTAGGCGCCGAGCCGCACGTACTCGTTGGCGGAGTGGTTCACGGTGTGGTGGCCAGCGAAGCCCTTGCGGGTGCCGGTGTAGATCGGGCTCTCATCCGTCATGATGACGGTGGCCTTGTCCACGTTGGCGGCGATCACCGGGCGGACGGACTTGGCCGTGACGTTGGCGACGTGGAAGGAGCGCAACTTGACGTCGCGCTCGACCAGTGAAAAGACCTCCTTCTTCGGGTTCGGCTCCTTATAGGCGCGGTTCTTCGCCTTGCCGCCGACGTAGGTCTCATCGACCTCCACCACGCCATCGGGGCCGGACATGGCGGGCAGCTCGCCGTCGCGCATCGCCTCGCGGATGCGGTGGCAGAGGAACCACGCCGTCTTGTACTGCACTTCAAGGATGCGGCTGATCTGGTGGGCGGAGATGCCTTTCTTCGACGAGCACATGAGATGCGCGGCCTGGAGGCACTTGTTGAGCGGGATGCGGACGTGCTCGAACACGGTGCCGACGGTGACGCGGAACTGTGCCTTGCAGGCGCCGCAGCGATGAAGGCCGACGCGGATGCGCTTCTCGGGGTTGGCCTTAACCTTGGTGATCCGCTGGACGGAACCGCACTTTACGCACACCGGACCCTCAGGCCAGATGACGCTTTCGAGAAACGCGAAGGCGGCGGTCTCGTCGTGGAAGTAGGGGCGGGAGAGGATCGACACGGCAGGTTGCTCCAGTGCCGTCAACCTACCTCAGGTTGGGTGTGTTTGCAAGAGACATAGTTGCCGCTAGTTCGGCCGCGGCGTGTCGACCTTCGGGCCACCGCGCGACACGCCGACTTTCGCCGGCCGCAGAACCCGCTCGCCGATCGCGAAGCCCTGCTCGACCACTTGCATCACGGTGCCCGCCGGCACGCTCTCGTCGGGCACCTCGAACAGCGCCTCGTGCATGTTGGGGTCGAAACGCTTGCCCATCGGCTCCAGCTTCTTGACGCCGAAGCGGACGAGCCGGGAGAGGAAGTCCCGTTCGGTCAGCTCGATACCCTCGACGAAACTCTGCAGCCGCGGGTCGGCGGCCTCGCGCGCTTCGGCCGGCACTGCCTCGATGGCACGGCCGAGATTGTCGGCGAAGGTCAGCATGTCGCGCGCGAAGGAGGTGACGCCGTAGACCTTGGCGTCGGCCACCTCGCGTTCGGTGCGCCGACGCAGGTTCTCCATCTCGGCCAATGTGCGCAGCGAGCGGTCCTTCAACTCGGCGTTCTCGGCCTGCAGCGCTTCCAGCACCTTGAAGGGATCGGGCTCGGCCATCGCATTGACGGGCGCGGCTTGGTTGTCGGGATGCATCTCCGCCGGCTCCGGCCCGGCCGGACGCTCCTGCCTCGTGTCTGGGTTCGGTTGATTCATGAGCCTGCGACGTTCCCGCGCGTTTCGAGCGCACATATCAGTTTGGCCGCCGCGAATATCAAGCCGAAGCTTGGCCGCGTCGGGGTGCCGTCGGCGCCCGATCGTGCGATGAGCGTGGCGCGCGGGAGATGCCCGCCGCCCCGATCCGCAGGAACCCACCATGAAGATTTCCGCGCGCAACATGATTTCCGGCAGAGTGGTCGAGGTGCACAAGGGCGCCACCACCTCGCACGTCGTCCTCGAGATCGCCGGCGGCCAGCGCCTGTTCGCCTCGATCACCAACGAGGCGGTGGACGACCTCGGCCTGGAGGCCGGCAAGACTGCCACCGCCGTCATCAAGGCCTCCGACGTGATGGTCGCCGTCGAGGGTTGACCTCGATCGGCAGGCGAAGGGCTCACACCTTCCGAGTGGTGCCGATGCGCAGCGTCTCCCGCGCGTTGGACTTCAGGAGCCCCTCGACCTTGCCGGCCATCGCGGCGAGCAGCCAGGGCAAGTGGATCTCCACCTTGATGTTGGCCGGCTCGACGTCGATCTGGGCCGTCGCCGACTGGCCGATCGCGCTAGCCCGCAGGTGGGCGATATCGCCCACCCACACCAGCTCGGCGTGGCCGACCTTGTCGATGTACTGGCTCTTCAGCATCTCGAAGCGCTCGCTGATGCGCTTCTTCGCCTCCGGCACGCCGAGGTCGTGCGGAAAGGCCATGGTGATCGATCGCGACATCGGGAAGGTCTCCGGATGCCGGAGGACTTAAGCGTTCGCCGCCGGCCTTGAAGGGGCAGCGTGGGCTTATGTCGATCTGCGGCGAGCATCACCGATGAGGGTGGTCCCGTCGGTCCGGGCTGGCGGCATCCGATATGCGATGCGCGGGAAGTCGCCCCCGGCCAAGTCGAGAAGCCCCGAGGTCTCGCGTCGTGCGGGTCGTTGTCAGGCGCTTGATCCCAAGGGATGCAGCGCGTCGGCGTTGCCGCGGACGAGCGACTCCACGAAGCCGCCGAGCGGCGCCAGCAGCAGCGGCAGCACGATCTCGATTCGCACGTCGCCCTCGCCGACGGTAAGGGTCGCCATGCCCCTCGCCCCGAGCGCGGTGGCGTAGGCATGGCCGACGTCGCCCTCCCAGCGCAGCTCGGCCGCGCCGATCCGGTCGACGTAGGCGCTCTTCAGCACGGCGAAGCGTTCATTGATCCGCGCCTTGACGCGCTCGGCGCCGAGGCCGTGCCGGGAGGTGATGAGGATGGTGCGGGCCATGGCGTCTGCTGCTCGGGGATGCGGAGCCGTCGCCCCCACATCGGCCGCGCAGGGTTAACGCCGCCTTACCGGCCGAGCCCGTCAGCCGTGCAGCGTCCTACTCTTGAAGAGCTTGGACGCCCGGCAGGCTCTTGCCCTCCAGCCACTCCAGGAAGGCGCCGCCGGCGGTGGACAGGTAGGTGAGGTCCTGTCCCACGCCGGCGTGGTTGAGCGCCGCCACCGTGTCGCCGCCGCCGGCAATGGTCTTCAGCGATCCCGCCCTGGTCAGCGCCGCCGCGGCCTGAGCGACGCGCACCGTGCCGCGATCGAAGGGCGCGATCTCGAAGGCACCGAAGGGGCCGTTCCAGACCAGCGTGCGCACCTCCTGTAGCAGCGCCTCGACGCGCGCCACCGTTCGCGGGCCGATATCGAGCATCATCCTGCCCTCGGGGATGGCGTCGACCGACACCGTCTCGTCCGGCGCGCCGGCCTCGAAGCGCTCGGCGACCACGGCATCGACCGGCAGCACGATCCGACAGCCGGCCGCCTCGGCCTTGGCGACGATGAGGCGCGCCGTGTCCGCCATCTCCTTCTCGCAGAGCGAGGTGCCGACCGCCTTGCCCTGCGCGTAGAGGAAGGTGTTGGCCATGCCGCCGCCGATCACCAGCATGTCCACCTTCGCGACGAGGTTGCCGAGGAGGTCGAGCTTGGTCGACACCTTGGCGCCGCCGACCACCGCCGCCACCGGGCGCTCCGGCGACCCCAGCGCCTGGTTCAGCGCCGCGATCTCGGCCTCCATGGTGCGCCCGGCGTAGGCCGGCAGCAGGCGGGCCAAACCTTCCGTCGAGGCATGCGCGCGGTGCGCCGCCGAGAAGGCGTCGTTGACGTAAAGGTCGCCGAGCCTCGCCAGCTCCGCGGTGAAGGCGGGGTCGTTCTCGGTCTCGCCGGGGTGGAAGCGGGTGTTCTCCAACAGCACCACGTCGCCGTCGTGCATCGCCGCGACGGCCTTGTCGGCTCGCGGGCCGACGCAGTCGTGGACGAAGTGCACGGTGCGCCCCAGCTCGCGCTCGAGGGCCACGGCCAGCGGTTCCAGCGTGCTCTTCGCCTCGTACGCGCCCTTGGGTCGACCGAAATGGGCGAGCAGCACCACCTTGGCGTCCCGGTCCGACAGCTCGCGGATGGTCGGCACCACGCGGGTGATGCGGGTGAGGTCGGAGACCGTGCCCTTCGACATCGGCACGTTGAGGTCGATGCGAACGAGCGCGCGCTTGCCGCGCAGCTCGCCCGCGTCGTCGAGGGTGCGGACGCCCGCCGCAGCCGGCGTCCTCGGATCGCTCATCCTCAGATGACCCGCGCCATCGCCACGGCAGTGTCCGCCATGCGGTTCGAGAAGCCCCACTCGTTGTCGTACCAGGACAGGACGCGTACGAACCGGCCTTCCAGCACCTTCACCTGATCCATCGCGAAGATCGAGGAGCGCGGGTCGTGGTTAAAGTCGACCGAGACGTTGGGGTGGTCGGTGAAGCCGAGGATGCCGTTGAGGTCGCGGTTGGCGGCGGAACGGATCGCGTCCCTGATCTCACCGACCGTCGTGTCGCGCTTCGCGACGAACTTGAAGTCCACCACCGAGACGTTGGGGGTCGGCACGCGGATCGCCGTGCCGTCGAGCTTGCCGGCAAGCTCGGGCAGCACCAGCCCCACCGCCTTGGCGGCGCCGGTGGTCGTCGGGATCATCGACATCGCCGCGGCGCGGCCGCGGTACAGGTCCTTGTGCATGGTGTCGAGC
>CALMRL010000420.1 GCA_937873345.1 uncultured Beijerinckiaceae bacterium
GGCGGATACGGCGCCGGCGGGCGCGGCGGCTACGGCAGCCGCGATCTCGCCGACAACGAAGGCCGCCGCGGCCATGGAAACGCGGTGCCCGGCTCGGCTGAGGACTTCGCGCAGAACGTCGGCGACCGCGTCTTCTTCGAATCGGACTCGAGCGACCTCACGGAGAAGTCGCAGGCGACGCTGAACCGGCAGGTCGCGTGGCTGCAGCAGTACGGCCGCGGCGCCGTCACGGTGGAGGGCCACGCCGACGAGCGCGGCACCCGCGAGTACAACTTCGCGCTCGGCGCCCGGCGCGCGGAGACGGCGAAGCAGTACCTCGTCGCCCACGGCGTCCCGGCCGCGCGCATCCGCACCATCTCCTACGGCAAGGAGCGCCCGGTGGCGGTGTGCAACGACATCTCCTGCTGGTCGCAGAACCGCCGCGCCGTCACGGTGGTCGGCGGCGGGCAGTCGTAGGCTTTGCCATAGGTTCGGTGTTCGCCGTAGGAAGCGCCGTGCCGCTCACCATCGCGACCTGGAACATCAACTCGGTGCGCCTGCGCATCGCGCTGGTCGAGCGCTTCCTCAAGGAGGAGGCGCCCGACGTCCTGTGCCTGCAGGAGACCAAATGCTGCGACGAGGCGTTCCCCGTCGCCGCCTTCCACGCCGCCGGCTATCCCCACCTCGCGATCAACGGGCAGAAGGGCTACCACGGCGTCGCCATCGCCTCGCGGCTGCCCTTCGCCCGCATCGAGCGCCGCGGCTTCTGCGGGAAGAACGACGCTCGCCACGTGATGGCGCAGGTCGAGGCGGGCAATCGCGCGGTCGACGTGCACAACCTCTACGTCCCCGCCGGCGGCGACGAGCCTGATCCCGCGATCAACCCGAAGTTCGCGCACAAGCTCGACTTCTTGCGTGAGATGGCGGCCTGGATCGAGCGCGACGCCGTCGCGTCGGGCGACGCCGTGCTCGTCGGCGACCTCAACGTGTCGCCGGGCGAGCACGACGTGTGGAGCCACAGGGCGCTCCTCAACACCGTCTGCCACACGCCGGTCGAGGTCGAGTTGTTCGGGCGCGTGCAGGCGGCGGGCGGGTTCCTCGACGTGATGCGCCGCGTCATCCCGCCCCACGAGAAGTGCTACACCTGGTGGAGCTACCGCGCCGCCGACTGGCTCAAGGCCGACCGTGGCCGCCGCCTCGACCACGTCTGGGCGAGCCCGCGGCTGGCGCAGGGCTTCCGCACGATGACGATCCACAAGGCGAGCCGGGGGTGGGAAAGGCCGAGCGACCACGTGCCGGTGACGGCGGTGTTCGCCGTGTAGGCCCTCCCCCTTCGGCGCATCGCGCTTCGCCGCAGCGGCTGCGGCGCGGGCGGGGCTTGCGCAAGGTCGCGCGCTGGGCTCTTGTGCGCGGGATGGAGGAGATGCGTTCCCCGGTGGGGCGTCCGGACTTCAAATCCGGG
>CALMRL010000421.1 GCA_937873345.1 uncultured Beijerinckiaceae bacterium
TTCCAGCACCCGGCCGTAGTAGTCCTGGCTGTTCTCGATGGTCATGCCGTCGCCCACGTGTTCTCGCGGAAGCTCGTGATCACAACAGCGGGATCGATTCATTGTTGCTTGGCACGGCCGGCCGCGTCTTCTCGCCGCCGGGGCGCGGATAGTCGCGCGCCCGCACCGGCCCCGTGATAGGCAGTGCCGCGATGCCAGCGATCACAGCCCCCGCCGGCCGCACCGCCTCGCCCTTCGTCGCCGCGGATGTGGTGCCCCTGCCGGCGGCGAAGTTCGTCGACCCCCGCCGCACCGCCGACGGCTCGCCGCGCGCCTCGGTCGAGCTGCGGGCGCTGGAGACGCTGTGGTTCAACACCGGCACGCTGTGCAACCTCAGCTGCCTCAACTGCTACATCGAGAGCACGCCGCGCAACGACGCGCTCGCCTACCTGTCGCTTGCCGAGGTCGAGACCTTCCTCGACGAGATCGCGAGGGAGAGCCTGCCGACCCGAACGATCGGCTTCACCGGCGGCGAGCCCTTCCTCAACCGCGACCTTCCCACCATGCTGGGCGAGACGCTCGACCGTGGCTTCCGCGCGCTGGTGCTGACCAATGCGATGCGGCCGATGCGGCGGTGCGAGGCCACGCTGCTCGCCCTGCGCGAGCGCCATGGCGAAAGACTGGAGCTGCGCGTCAGCCTCGACCACCACACCGCCGCGGTGCACGAGGCGGAGCGCGGCGAGGGCGCTTGGGCGGCAGCGATCGAGGGCCTGCGCTGGCTGGCGCGTCACGGCATCCGCGTCGCCGTGGCCGGGCGTCGTCTCGCCGGCGAAGGTGAGGGCGTCGCCAGGGCTGCCTACGCCCGCCTCTTCGCCGAGCTGGAGGTGGCGCTCGACGCCGCCGACCCCGCCGCGCTGGTGCTCTTCCCCGAGATGGACGCGGCGGCCGACGCGCCGGAGATTACCGAGGCCTGCTGGAGCCTGCTCGGCGTCGACCCGGCCTCGCCGATGTGCGCGACGAGCCGCATGGTGGAGAAGCGCAAGGGCGCGGCGGCGCCGCACGTCGTCGCCTGCACGCTGATCCCCCACGACCCGCGCTTCGCGCTAGGGCCGACGCTCGTTGGCACGGACCGCCGCATCGCCCTCGCCCATCCCCCCTGCTCCCGCTTCTGCGTGCTCGGCGGCGCCAGCTGCGGCGGGTGAGGCGGGCTCCATCTCACATCTGCGCGCCATCGCCTCCCCTTGCGGACGCGCGGACGACGGCGCATCCCGTGGTCGCCGCTCACGTCATCACGACAGGGCTGTCGGATGGACACGAAAAGGTCGACATGGACTCGCTGCACACGCCCGCCGGCAGGCGGCACGTCCGCCTCGGAACGGCGAGTCCGGCCGGCCTGCTGCTCGCCGCGCTCCTGGTTTGGCCGGCGGGCGCCGAGACGCTGACGGACTCGGTGCTGCGCAAGGTCGAGCTGCCGGCGACCGTCGATCGCGTCGTGCCGGCGGGGGCACCTGCGCAGGTGCTGCTGCACGCGCTCGCTCCCGGCAAGCTCGCGGGGCTGGTGGCGCCCTTCGCGCCCGAGCACGCGATCTACGTCGACGAGGCGCTGCTCGCCCTGCCGCAGATCCCGGTCCTCACCCGCACTGACGCGCCGGGGGACGTCGCGGCGGTGGCGGCGCTGCATCCCTCCCTCGTCGTCGACTACGGCAGCACCGCCGAGCACTACGCCGCCGCCGATGAGGCGATCCAGGCGGAGCTGAAGGTGCCGACGCTGCTGTTCTCC
>CALMRL010000422.1 GCA_937873345.1 uncultured Beijerinckiaceae bacterium
TCGGCCGCCTCGCGCAGCGGCATCCGGGCGAGCGGCTGCGCTTCACCGCCGTCGGGGCCGCCGAGGCGGCGCGGGCGCTCGTCGCTCTGGAGGAGCGGGTGCCGACGTTCGCGCCGCTGCGCCGTCCGCCGGGGGTGGCACAGCTGATGGGCGACAACCTCGTCGGGGGGGTGGTCGACGCGCTGGGGTAGGCCCGTCCCTCCGAGACGGGAGCGCCGATCGTTGGCTCATCCGACCCCGCCGGAGACGGGGAGCGGGCTCGCCGCCTTTTCCGCCGGCGTGACGTCGCGAGACCGCGCGCTCAGGCGGCGAGCACGTCAAGCTGTCGGCAGCTCACCGCACCGCGCCGGATGCCGCCCCCGGCGCAATGCCGTCGCCTTCTACGCCGCATCGGATCCTTCGGACACCGCGTCAGCGGTCTTCGATCCAGTATTCTCGCCCTCCTCCCAAATGCCGAGCGCGGCCATTCTTTCGAAGATGATGCTGCGTTGCTCGTGCATTTGCACGAACGTTCGCCGGAACGCGGCGAGCGTGGCTTCGAAGGACGCGACATCGTGCCCGTCCAGGCGGAGGCGATCGATCCGCAGCTCCTGCTCCACGATGCGACGTTCGGAGTCGGCGATCGCGCGTTCGGCCTGAGCGAGATGGGCGCGCTCTAGCTCCTCACTATCTTTCATGACCGAACATCCCGCGAGCTGTCGCATTGCGAAACGGCAAGCCAAGGCCTCCAACCATCGAAGGTGGAGGCCCTGGTGCCGAGGAACTGTTGCGAAGGAGTTGCTGTCGAGAACTTGGTGTCGAGCGCGGCGGAATGACAGGCCTACCCAGCTCTACTCGCCCGATCCGCATGGGCGAGGCGATGCCAGCGATCGGCGCTCGCCCACCCTCAGCCGTAGGAGGCGATCTCGATCAGGTTGCCGTCGGGGTCGCGGCAGTACACCGAGCGGATCGGGCCGCGCGCGCCCCGCTTGGTGCACGGCCCCTCCTCGATGGCGACGGCAAGGCCGCGCAGGTGCTCGGCCACCGCCTCCGGCGCAGAATCGGTGAGGAAGCACAGGTCGTCGCTGCCCGGCGTCGGCGCCGCGCCGGTGAACCACGCCGCCGTGTCGAGGCCGGCGGGGCGCAGGTTGATCTTCTGCGCGCCGAAGCGGATCGCCGTCCGCGTCGTCCCGTCGGCGCGGACATCCTCGCGCTCGACGCCGAGCACGCGGACGTACCAAGCGGCCGTGCGCTCGACGTCGGCGACGTTGATCACGAGGTGGTCGAGGGCGTGGACGGCGAGGCCCACCCCGCTCACCAGCCCTGGCGATAGAAGGGGTAGGGCGGCAGCGCCCCGTAGGCCGGGCGATACCCCCACCAGGGCGGCGGGGGCGGCGCGACGGGACGGCTGTCCGCGGCGACGCGATCGTAGGGCAGGGCGCGCGGCATCGGACGCCGGAAGCCGCCGCGGGCGAAGTCCGGCGGCAGCGGCTGCAGGGATGCGTCGTCGGGAATGCGGGCGCCGACCTGCGGCTCGCCGACGGCGAAGCGCGAGCGCTGCGTCCTGTGCAGCCGCGCCACGTGCCGCGGGTGCGGCAGGGCGGCCGTCGCCTCGGCGCGCAGGGGATCGCCGCGGGACAAGCCGGCCCGGGAGGAATCGGCGGGGGCCGGGGCGGCCGCTACGGAG
>CALMRL010000423.1 GCA_937873345.1 uncultured Beijerinckiaceae bacterium
GATGAGCACGGCGAGGGCGGTCAGGCCGTCCGAGCCGACGAGGGCCGCCGCCTGCGCCGTGACGAGGTTGCCGCCCAGCGCCATGCCGAAGCTGTTCCAGGGGAAGCCGGTGAACAGGTAGTTGCCGCGCAGCCATTCCGCGGAGGTCAGGCCGACCGCCAGGGCGAGCACGCGCGCCGCTCCGGGCACCCAGAGCAGGCGGGCTGCGACGAGGCCGCCCCCGGTGAACAGCGCGAGCAGCGCCGGCACGCCGACCACGCCGAAGGGGATCGCCCAGGTGAAGTCGGGATCAATGAGGAAGGCGGCGCCGAGCCACCAAAAGCCGGCGAGATGATAGCCGAAGCCGATGAGGAAGCCGTCGGCGAAGGTGCCGCGCCACTGCCCTGACTCCTGCGTCCGTCCGTCGGTGAGCCACACCGCGACGATCATCGGGGCCAAAAGCGCCGGGCCGACGTTCAGGGGCGCGAGCGAGAGGGCGCCGATTGCTCCCGCCGCAACAGCGAGGAGCCAGCGCCGCCAGCCGCGTGTTCCGGCCACTCGGATCGCTAGTTGCGTGGCGAGGCGGCCGATCACGGGCGAGCTTCCGGCACGGCAGCTCGGAGACTGACGGCTTGACAGCGTATGGCCTGCCGCTTCCCTCGTGCGGTCGGTACGCGGCGGGAGGATCGGATGTGAGCGAGGAAGCGGAGCGGCACCGTGCCAAGATGGCGGCGCGCAAGGCAGTGCAGGACGCCGAGGTCGCCGGCAAAACGGTCGCCGAGAAGGGCCTGCTGGTCGTCCATACCGGACCCGGCAAAGGCAAGACCACCGCGGCGATGGGGCTGGTGTTGCGCGCGCTCGGCTACGGCTGGCGCGTCGGCATCGTGCAATTCATCAAGGGCGCGTGGGACACCGGCGAGCGTCGGGCCCTTGAACGCTTCGACGACTTGGTATCCTGGCATACGATGGGCGAGGGCTTCACATGGGAAACGCAGGACCGCGGCCGCGACGTCGCTGCCGCCGGGCGCGCGTGGGACCGCGCACAGCTCCTGATGGATGATCCGGACGTGCGCTTGCTTGTCCTCGACGAGATCAACATCGCCCTGCGCTACGACTATCTCGATCTCGAAGCCGTGGTGAGCCGCCTGCGGCGTCGCCGCGACGACCTCCACGTCATCTGCACCGGGCGCAACGCCAAGCCGGCGCTGGTCGAGGCGGCCGATCTCGTCACCGAGATGGGTCAGGCGAAGCACCATTTCGCCGCCGGCGTGAAGGCGCAGCAGGGCGTCGAGTTCTAGGCCGGGCATGCGGCCGCCGCGGTGAGCGGCGGCCCCGCGCTACTTGCCCGACGGCTTGGCGGCGTTCTTCGCCTTGGCTTTGTCCGGCGCCTTACCGGTCGCAGCCTTGCTGGCGCCGTTGACCTTGGCCTGCTTCTTCGCCGCCTCGCGGGCAGCCTTGGCGGCCGGCGTCTCCAGGCGCTCGGCGATGCGGGCCGACTTGCCGCGGCGGTCGCGCAGGTAATAGAGCTTGGCGCGACGCACCTTGCCGCGGCGGATCACCCGGATCGAGTCGATGTTGGGCGAGTACACGGGGAAGACGCGCTCGACGCCCTCGCCGTAGGAGATCTTGCGGACGGTGAAGCTCTCGTTGATGCCACCGCCCGAGCGCGCGATGCACACGCCCTCGTAGGCCTGCACGCGGGTGCGCTCGCCTTCCTTGACCTTGACGTTGACGATCAGCGTGTCGCCCGGCTGGAATTCGGGAATGGCGCGCACGGCGGCGAGCTTGGCGACCTGGGCCGCCTCCAGCTCCTGGATGATGTTCATGAGTTTATCCTGGCCGTTCGGCCCTTCATGCTCGAAG
>CALMRL010000424.1 GCA_937873345.1 uncultured Beijerinckiaceae bacterium
CAGTTGAAGGCGCGCGACCCCGACGCGGTCGCGGCATCGAGGGCACGGGCGAGGAATCGCCCGAGATCGCGCAGCACGGCGTCGTCGGCGTGGGCAAGGGCGGACGCGGCCGCGCCGCGGACCAGCAGCCGCAGTTCGCGCGTGTTCTCGTCCTCGGTGCGGCCGCTGCCGTAGGCTTCAAGGTACCAACCGGCGATCGTCGCCATCGCCGCCGGGCGCCGCGCGGCGAGCGGGCGCAGCAGGGGGAAGTTCTGCAGCACCAGCGCCCGCGCGCCCGCTGGCGTCGCCGCGCCGTCGAGGTTGGAGTCGGGCAGGGTGTCGTGGTCGACGACCCCTGTCACCACCCGCGCGGCGAAGAGCTGCGCACGCGTCGGGAACCAGATATCGGCCGGCTCGACGGAGAAGGCGCGGTTGACGAAGTCCGGCGCGATGCCGGCCGCCAGATAGGCCGCGCGCTGCCCGTCGCCGTCGTCGCGGTACTGGGCGCCGAACAGGCCCTGCTCGTAGGGCGCATGGTAGCCGAGGCGCGCGTCGTCCATCACGAGGCGCTCCCGGCCGCGTGCGAAGGCGAGGGTGCAGGCCGAGACGCAGTAGTCAGGCACGTAGGTCACGAGGCCGTGCGCGGCGATGACGTCACCCAGCGCCTGCCCCTCGTCGGCGAGGCCGCCGTCGCTGGTGAGATGGATGCGCGCAACGCGGGGATTGGCGTCGAGCAGGGCATCGAGGCGGCCGGCGACGCCCTCGGTGATCTCGCCCGCGAGGCGCACGTCGGTGCCGCCGGGGCCCAACGCCAGCACGGTGGGCTGCGCCTTAGCGGGGTCGACCAGAGCCTCCATCGCGACGGAGGTGTCGACGAGGCTCGCCTCCGCGAACAGCGTGCCGATCAGGAGCAGGACGAACGGGGGCAGCACGCCGGCAAGGCGGACGGCGAAGGCGGCGTCACGCCGCCTGGCAAAGCCCCGCGTCGCCGCCCGCACGGAGCCGACCAGGGCCAGGGCCAGCCCGACCGCCACCGCGCTGGTGAGCGCGACGCCGGTGCCATCGTCGACATGCTCGCCGTGCACCAGCCAGTGTACACCGGCGGCGGACGCCGCGCACAGGCCGAGGCCGAGGAGCTCCATCGCAGCAGTTCGTGGCCATCGCTCCATCGGCAACGCGCTCCACAGGCGCCGCTCGCGCCGCCACCGGCCAGTATCGCCCAGCCCGCCGCCGCCGCCAACGGCCAAGATGGATGAACTGCCGATCCGAGACAGGCGCGCTTGGCATGCCGGCTGCCCCATGGTTGCCGGAATCCTGACGACGGCCCGCGGAGCGTGCCGTTTCGGGACAGCCGGCCCCGGAACGGGACGGCCAGCGTGCAGCGTGGAGCGGGTAGATGAAGCTTGAGGCGACGCGCGATCTGTTCGCGTATTGGAACCGGCTCCGCGGCGAGCGGACGGCGCCGGAGCGCTGCGACATCGATCCTGTCGCGATCCGCGCGATCCTGCCCGACACCTTCATGCTCGACGTGGCTGCCGACTTCCCCATCCGCCTTGCCGGCACCCGGGTCGACGCCTTGTTCGACGGCGAGCGGATCGGTTCCTCCTTCCTCGACCTGTGGCAACGGCCGGAGCGGCACAATCTCGCCGCCGTGCTGGACGCCGTCTCGGATGTTGCCAGCCCCGTCGTGGTCGGCGCCTCGGGCGCGCCGCTCGGGCGGCCGCCATGCGCCTTCGAACTCCTGTTCCTCCCGCTCCGCCACTTCGGCAAGACGCATTCCCGCATCCTCGGCATCGCCACGCCGGTGACGCCCCCCACCTGGCTCGGGCTGGCGCCGATGGGGCCGCTGGCGATACGCTCGTTGCGCGTCGTCGGCCTCGACGAGATGCTCTCCGCGACGGAGCGCTCCGGCGAGGTGCGGCGCCGCTCTCCCGCGGTGCCCAGGCATCCGGAGGCGGCGAGCGCGATGGGTCGGCTGATCCCCGGCCGCCCGTCCCTGCGCCTGATCGATGGCGGCCGGGCCGGCTGATCAGATGTCTTCGAGGTCGAAGTCGAGGATCGCCATCTGCAGGGTGAAGGACTTGCCCTTGGGGTCGTCGGCGGAAATCACGCCGAGGAAGTCGTCGCCGCGATTGAGTTCGACCGAGTCGGTCTTCTTCATCCGCGCGGCGATCTTCAGCGCGTCGTTCTCGAACAACCGGCGCAGGTAGTCCTGCAGCGTTTGGCGCTCGACGGGGATCTTCATCGAGAAGGCGAAGGAGCGGTCGCCGTCCTCGTCATCGACCTCGATCGAGCCGATCGCCCGCTCGCCGAGGTGCACCTCGGCCTTGTCGGCGTCCTTCTTCGCCGGCGTCACCTTGAGGTTGTCGTTGCCGAAGGACTGGCGCAGGAAGTCCTGCAGCTTGCGCATCTCGGTCTTGTCCAAGGCGGATGGTCTCCTGCGGGCCGAGCGCCGTTTGGTGCCAGATTCGAACGGCCGGCGCAAACCGGCGGAGCGGACCAGGATGGATGACGATCATGCGGCGACCATCCTCGTCGATGCCGACGCCTGCCCGGTCAAGGACGAGGTGTACCGCGTCGCCGAGCGGCACCGCCTGAGCGTCGCGATCGTCGCCAACGCCCCGGTCGCGGTGCCGCGCGTCGACTGGATCAGCCGCATCCATGTCGCGCAGGGGCCGGACGTCGCCGACGACTGGATCGCCGAGCGGGCGCGGCCGGGACGGATCGTCGTCACCGCCGACATCCCGCTGGCGCGCCGCTGCGTCAAGGCCGGCGCCGCCGTGGTCGCGCCCGACGGCCGGCTGTTCACGGAAGGCTCGGTGGCGGCGGCGCTCGCCACGCGCAACCTGCTGGCCGAGCTGCGCTCCGCCGGCGAGGTGACGGGGGGCC
>CALMRL010000425.1 GCA_937873345.1 uncultured Beijerinckiaceae bacterium
TCGAGCATGTCGCGCGCGATCAGGTCCTTGATCGCGCGGGTGCCGTGGTCGCGCTGCGCCAGCAGGATGGCGGCGGCAAGCACCGACCGTCGCGTCGCTCGCATCATCGGCTCCCCTTGTCCGCCGGGTCCCGTCGTCGGGCGTTCCGACCACACGGCAAGCGCGGCGGCGCGGCGGCGGGTTCCCTCTACGGCCGAACCTTACGCGCCGTACCTTGCGCGTCCATGCGCGCCGACCTCGCGCGATCGTGGTCTGGGCCATCGAACGACTGATGCCGGCCCCCCGTTGCAGCGGAAAACGGAGATCATCGCATGTCGGACGTGACGCGACGCACCCTCATCGCCGCCGCGGGAACCGCGACCGCCGCCGGCCTCGTGGCGTCGGCCGCCGCCGCGGAGGGGCAGGACCCGGCCTTCTTCGGCGACGCGAAGGGCGGGGTGGTGGAGATGCCGCCACTCCACGCGCCGAGCGAGGGCGGCGACACGTTGCCGAACCGCGAGCCGACGGCAAAACGCCTCGGCGTCGCCGTTGTCGGCATCGGCCACCTGACCCTGGAGCAGATTGTCCCCGCCTTCGGCCAGGCCAAGGACGTGCGCCTCGCGGCGCTGGTCAGCGGCCACCGCGACACCGCGCTCGCGGTCGCCGCGCAGAACGGCTTGGCCGCGGCCAAGGTGTACGACTACGCCGGCTTCGATGCGATTCGCGACGACCCCGACGTCGACATCGTCTACATCGTGCTGCCGAACGCCCTGCATCTCGAGTTCACGCAGCGCGCGGCAGCGGCCGGCAAGCACGTGCTGTGCGAGAAGCCGATGGCCAACACCGTGGCCGAGGCCGAAGGGATGATCAAGGCGTGCCGCGATGCCGGTCGCAAGCTGATGATCGCCTACCGCCTGCAGTACGATGCCTCGCACCGCGCGCTGATCGCGATGGTGCGGGCCAAGACCTACGGGCCGTTGCGGATGATCGAGGCGGTGAACGGGCAGAACGACGTGTCCGGCCAATGGCGGCAGATCAAGGCGCTGGCCGGCGGCGGTTCGCTGCCCGACGTCGGCATCTACTGCCTCAACGCCTTCCGCTACCTCACCGGCGAGGAGCCGGTCGAGGTGACGGGACGGGTGACGCGGCCCAAGGACGATCCCCGCTTCCACGAGGTCGAGGACATCGCCGTCTTCACGCTCCTCTTCCCCTCCGGCGTGATCGCGACCGGCACCTCGGGCTACTCCTTCCACGAGGACCGGCGGCTGCGCTGCGCCGCCACCGACGCTTGGTTCGGCATGGACCCTGCCTTCTCCTACAATGGGCTGCTGACCCACATCGGCCGCAAGCTCGGGCCGCAGACCTCGGTCGAGACGCGCTCCTTCGCGCCGAAGAGCCAGTTCGCGGTCGAGATGGACCATTTCGCCGGAGCGATTCGCGCCGACCGCGAGCCGCACACGCCGGGCGAGGAGGGCTTGGCCGACATGAAGGTGATGGCGGCGATCTACGAGTCCGCGGCGGGCGGCAACACGGTGAAACTGCCGCTGGTCCAGGGATTGGACACGACGCGGGGGCCGCTGCCGAAGGAGGGATGAGCGGGGCGGGCGACTTTCTTTCGCCATTCGCGGCGTCGCCAACCGCCGCGTGCCACCCCCAAGCAGGTGAACCATGCCCGCCCTCCGCCCCGCCGCTTCGCGCCCGATCACCTTGAGGCTGGCCGCCGTCCTGCTGGCGACCGGCTTCGCATCATCCGCCGGGCCCGTAACGGCGCAGCAAGCCGGCGGCTCGTTCCGCGAGGGCCCCTGCTCCGGGCTGCTCTGCGACTACATCGGCGGCCCGCAGGCGCCCGCCGCGCAACCGCAGAAATCCCTGTTCCGCGAGGGCGAGTGCGGTGGCGTGCTGTGCGACGCGATCGGCGGCTCGCAGGCGCCCAAGCGCAGCGATCCACCGCCGCCCTGCGGGGGCGGGCTGCTGTGCGATATGATGCCCTACAAGATGGGCGTGCCGCAGACGGCCGCCGAGGCGGCGCGGCGGCAGGAGGCGGAACGGCAGCAAGCGGCGCTCGCTTCGCCTGCGCCGACTCCGATCGAGAAGCCGCGGCACCGCAAGCGCAAGACGAATGACACGGCGGCCGGCGTCGCCCGGTAGGGCATCGAGCCGGAGGACGCCTCCGTCCGACGGCTCGGAACATCGTGCTGCCGCGGTTCCTCGAAGACCGCCGCGGCACTCGTCGCCCCGAGGTTCCAGCAAACTTTCAACAGCACGCGCGCCCGATGTCATCGACACGCACGCGGCATCGTCGCAATCCAGCTACATCAGCCTCGCCCTGATCATCACTGAGCGACAGCGCCGGCTGCAGCCCCGGTGATGGCGACGCTCTGGTTGCCGGCAAAGGTGCTGCCGCCGCTGGCGGTGTTGGCCAGAGTCGCCAGGTTGGCGGTGTTGTTCGTGGTCGCAACCGCCACGGTCTGGCCGAGGCTGACGCCATTCAGCACGGGGCCGAGCAGGGCGTTGAAGATGGCGAGCACCTTCTGGATCTCGACGTAGGGCGAGTTCGAGACGTAGATGATGTCCTTGTCGTGCATCGAGAACTGCCGCAGCAGGAACAGCGAGCGTGGGTCGCGCATGTTCACGGCGTAGACCACCGGCACGAGGTTCAGCGCTGCCTGTTGCGGCGTCAGGCCGGGATAGTCGCGCACCACGTTGGCCGGCTCGTAGCGGAACACGAACACGCCTTCGGGATCGGCGCGGCCGTCCGACAGGCCGGCGGTCTTGCCGAGCGCTTCGGCGAGGTTGATGCCGACCGCCGCGAAGGGCACCACGGCGTTGCCGCCGGTGGCGCCGATCGAGGTGAAGCTCAGGGGGTAGGAGATCACCGTCAGCGTGTCGTCGGGCCTGGCGTAGATGTTCTCGCGCGGCTCGTTCAGCAGCGTCTGGTAGGGTACGCGCACCGTGCGTCCGCCCCGCGTCAGCTCGATGAAGGTCTGAAAGGCCGGCGTCCGGATGCCGCCGGCGTCGGCGATCACGTCGAGAAGCTTGTCGCCGCCGGCGTGCAAGGGAACGCGCTGCGTGCCGGCGAGCGGGTCGCCGCCGGCGACGAAGGCGCCGCGCGCCTGCACGCCTTCGCCGACCACGGTGACGGCGGTGGCGAGGTTGCGAGACAGCGCCACCACCACCTGCGGCTCGATCGCCTTGCCGGTGAGCTTCGCGACGACGTCGCGCTCGATGTCGTGGACGTTGCGCCCGTCGACCGGGATGCGACCGGCGTAGGGAACGGTGATCGCGCCGTCGCGCTGCACGATCTGCTGCGGCAGCACGATGGAGTGCGAGCCCGTCTGCTTGGGATCGGACACGGGCTGCGAGATCAGGCCGCCGCCCGCCGCCTCGAAGATGGTGACGGTGAGCGTGTCGCCGATGCCGACGATCTGCTCCTTGGCGCCGCGGTAGTCGCCGAACTTGCCGAAGAGGCTCGGGCCGGGGAAACGCTGCAGTTTCGAGATCACGAAGTCCGAAAGCCGTACGAGCAGGTAGGGCGGCACCTGCGTGGCGCCGGCATAGACCACCGCCTCGCGGCTCGGGCCGGAGGAGGGCACGATCGAGCAGGCCGAGAGCGCCGCCGCGCCGAGAAGGGCGGAACTCATCCGCTTGGTGAAGGCAAGGCCCCGTCGAGACAGCATCGAACCCCTTCTCGGCGCGTCGGGACGCCTTCTGCGATCCCCGGCACCCTAGCGGAAAAGGGTTCCCCGTAGAACGCGGCGGCG
>CALMRL010000426.1 GCA_937873345.1 uncultured Beijerinckiaceae bacterium
CCAACTATTTCGACCATGCCGGATATGAGCCAGTGTAAAACGAAAGTGCTCTAGGACGCGCATCACGCGGCTCCTTTGCGGGTGCGGATGAAGACGGCGAGGGCATCGACGGGATAGCGAGCGATCTTCGGCGAAAAGCGCACGACCTCCGGTCCCGTGCCGGCGCGCTCCCAATCTCTCAGCGTTTGCTCTGTCACGCCAAGCAAGCCGGCGACCTCGGACCGGGTCTTCATCCGCTCGGCAGGAAGCTCCATCATCGCCAGCTCCATCAATTTGCGATGGAGTGAGTATCCGCCGTCAGCTTTGGAACGGGGAGGCAGTTTGAATCGCCTCGAAGCGCAAAGAAAAAGCGGGCGGGGCGCTTATTGCCTGCTCCCCGCCCGCCCCATGCCGACCCTGGCCGCCCACCGGGTCGAAACTTCACGCCGCCGCGCCTCGGCCGCTCATCATGCCCCTTCCGTCCACGAGGGGTCGAACGGATCGAGCGGCACATAGCCGACAGGCAAATCGTAAAGACCATAATAAGAGTCGGTCGGCAGCATGCCAGTCAGACTTGCGCTGACCTTCAGCACCTTTCCGGCTGGCGGCATCTGCAATGCTGATACTGCAACGCCGTCGACTTCGACGGTTTGGGGGATGTCAGACTGCGGAACGGCGTAATTATCCCCATTGATCTCGACATATGCAGTATATGGAAGAAATGGCCTACAAAAGACGGCAACGTTCCTCGACTGATTTACGATGGATTGCAGACGCGAGAGATCGAAGTTGGGAACGTTGGTGAAGTCGATGGCTTGGCCAGCCGGATCGACCGTGAAGCCAAAAACCCGCATCGCAGGGATGGGCTGGATGTCTGGGCGAAAGAACCGCGGAAACACGTAATACTTTCTCAGCTCGGGCGCGAGGACGGTTGGCGCCGGTGGTGCTGCTTGCGCTGCCGCCAACGCCGTTTCGCCATAGGTCTTGGCCATGGTGTGATCCTTCAGGCCGCCTTCGGCGCGACGTTGCTATGGATGTTGGCCGTCATTGCGATCAGCAGCGCAATTGCATTCGGCATCTCGACGCCGAGACGTTCGGCGATCGGGCGTAGCTCGGCGACGACATCAGGTGGCAAAGCACGTTCACGCGGTATAGGAACAAAGTCCCATCCCAAGTATCCAAGAACGGCCTCAATACTCGTCAGGCTCGGCACATTTTTATGCCGCCACGCTTTCGTTGTAGAGCGAAGCACGCCCGATTTGTCTTCAAGTTCTTGGTACGTCACGCGCTGCCGGTTCATCTCCGCGAATACAAGCCGCACATGCGGTCCGGCACATTGCGGGATAGTGACATGCGTCTCGCGCCGACGACGTTCGGGGTTGCGGCGGGTGAATTTGGCGGACGTTTGCATGAAAGAAGGATGGCGCAAAGGCGATTGGACCGAGAGGCAGATTGCGTCGCCCGCCCACGCCGGAGTGAGTCCCTTACTTTGCCCTCTTCCGGCCGATCATCACGGCACAGGCGACGGTGAGTAAAACGAAAGTCATGATCGAAGCAAATCGGATCGACGTCGCGATCTTCTTCGCCTTCTGCGCGCCGCGCATCTTCCGGGCGAGGTCGGGAAAGACCTCGGCGAAGGGCTTGGCTTGTGCGAACATCTCGGCCGTCCACTCGGGAGAGTCGAGGACGTCGGCGCGGTCTTCTTCAAAGGTCGACATACAGCCTCCTTTTCTCAGGCATGGTTGCGATCTGGTCTCGAAATCGCGGCGCAAAAGTCAAGTTTTGTGGTCTGATTTTACTTCGAAAATTGCCCTCCGCAGAGGGCAGAAAGGGCATTTTCGATGGAATAAATTTCTCTAAATTTAATGG
>CALMRL010000427.1 GCA_937873345.1 uncultured Beijerinckiaceae bacterium
AATTCACGTCGATGGGGAAGCGCTGGCGGTTGCGCAGCGCCCAGGCGAGCTTGGGGTCGAGGTCGAGGTCGAGCATGCCGGCATCGGTGGCGCCCACCACCTCGTCCATGGCGAAGCCGTAGTAGCGATACAGCCAATCGGCCTGGTAGAGCCGGTGCTCGCGCATCAGCGGGGGTTTGCGGGCCGGCAGCGACTGGCTCGACCCGGGGATGGGGCTGTAGGCCGAATAATAGACGCGCTTGAGCTTGTAGCCCGAATACAGCGTGGCGCTGGACTGGAGGATGTCCGAATCCTTCTCGCCGTCGGCGCCGACGATCATCTGCGTGCTCTGGCCGGCCGGCGCGAAGGCGGGGGCGCGGCGCGAACGGCGGCGCTCGTCCTCCGCCTCGTCGAGGCGCAGCCTCAGGCCGCCCATGGCCTTGCGGATGGTGGAGGCCTGCTTCTGCGGGGCCAGCTTCTCCAGCGACGTCGCCTTCGGCAACTCCACATTGATCGACAGGCGGTCGGCGAAGCGGCCAGCCAGCTCGATCAGGTTCGGGTCGGCGTCGGGGATGGTCTTCAGGTGGATGTAGCCGCGGAAGCCGTGCTCCTCGCGGAGGAGCTGCGCCACGCGGACGAGCTGTTCCATCGTGTAGTCGGGCGAGCGGATGATGCCCGAGGACAGGAACAGGCCCTCGATGTAGTTGCGGCGGTAGAAGTCGAGCGTCAGCTGCACGACCTCCTCGGGCGTGAAGCGGGCCCGCTGCACGTCGGAGGACGCGCGGTTCACGCAATACAGGCAGTCGTAGATGCAATGGTTGGTGAGCAGCAGCTTCAGGAGCGAGATGCAGCGGCCGTCGGGCGCGTAGGAATGGCAGATCCCCTGCCCGGTGATCGAGCCGATGCCGCCGGCCTTGAGCGCTTCCTTGCGGGGCTTGGCGCCGGACGACGCGCAGGATGCGTCATATTTCGCGGCGTCGGCCAGCACGGCCAGCTTCTTCGTGATGTCCAGGCGCGCCATCGGCGGGTGACTCGGGGTTCGCGAAATGTTCTTATAGCCAGAGAGGCCTCGGAAACAAACCGGAGGCCGCCCCGCTTCGACCAAGTGGGTCCGGTGCAGCGCGGGTTCAACCGCGCGCGAGCCTTCGCCCACAGCGGAGTCCCGGCGGTGGGTGTGAGGCGCGCCTTACCCCGCGGGTGGCGGAGGGAGGCCAACTCATAGCCAGCGTTCGAG
>CALMRL010000428.1 GCA_937873345.1 uncultured Beijerinckiaceae bacterium
CGCTCGACGAACTGCTTCAGCTCCTCGGCGGCGACGCCGCCGTCCGCGATGTCCTTGGTCATGGTTCGTGATCCCCCTGGCCGAACGGGCCCCCGGCACGACCCTACGCGGGAGGAGGATGCCAGGAGGTAAAGAGGCGTTCAGCTTGATGCGGCGGTCACGCGCGGCAGCGCCCGGTGCGCGAGCGCAGCGCGGCCGGCCTGTGCAGCTCGGGTTGCCTGATCACCGGGGCGAGGGCGGCGGCGAGGCGGTCGGCGATCGAGCAGGCCTCCGCCTCGCTGCCGATCAGGTCCTGGCGCGCTTCGACCAGCAGGCCGGCGATGCCGCGGCGCGTCACCTCCTCGTCCAGCGTGTCGCCGGCGAGCGTTGTCGCCGACGTGGAAGCCGGCGTCGCGAAGCGCGTCCATCAGCGGCACGGCGAGGCGGGCATCGCTGTCCCACAGCACGCCGATCTCCCAGGGGCGCGGCACGCCCTTCCAGGAAGGGGTGAAGGAATGCACGGAGATCACCACGGGCGTCGAGCCGCCGGCGCTCATCCGCTCCAGCGCGCGGCCGACCGCGTCGCGGTACGGGCGCCAGTAGCGCTCGACCCGGCGTTCGATCTCGTCCGCATCGATGCGGGCATTGCCCGGCACGATCGCACCGTCGGACAGGCGCATCACCAGCGTCGGATCGTCGAGCCCGCGGTTGGGGTCGATCAGCAGGCGCGAGAAGGTGGTGAGCAGGGCCGGCGCGCCCAGCAGGGCCGCGATGCGCCGCGTCACCGCCGCCGCGCCGATGTCGTAGCCGATGTGACGGGCGAGCTGCGCCGCCGGCAGGCCGAGCGTGCCGTAGCCCTCCGGCAGGGCGTTGGAGGCATGGTCGCAGAGCAGCAGCAGGCCGCTGTCGTCGGCCCCTCCGATCTCCTCGAAGGCACCCTGCCCGGCCGCTGCACCACCCACGCCTTCCTCCTTCGCCCCAGCCCGCCTGGCGCCATCGGCCATGCTGACGGCTCATTTCGATCCAACAAGGATCACCGGCGGTCGGCTCTTCGTCCGGTCGCCGATGTCGAAAAGTTTCCCGAGGTCCCCGCAGTGCCGAAGCCAGCATACGTCGCGGCGTTCGCCGCCCTGCTCGCCTCCCCAACGGTGGGGATCGCCCCCGCTCTCGCCGATTTCCGCCTTTGCAACAACACGGCCAGCCGCGTCTCGATCGCGCTGGCCTACACCGATGGCGAGGCGTGGGTCAGCGAAGGCTGGTGGAACGTCAAGCCCAACGGCTGCGAAACGCTGGTCCGCGGCGCGCTGGCGGCCCAGTTCTTCTACGCCTACGCGATGGACGAGCGCGGCGGCGAATGGAAGGGCAAGGCGTTCATGTGCACCCGCGACCGCGAGTTCAAGATCAACGGCCGCAGCGACTGCTTCACCCGCGGCTTCGACCGCACCGGCTTCTTCGAGATCGACACGGG
>CALMRL010000429.1 GCA_937873345.1 uncultured Beijerinckiaceae bacterium
CTGCTCGACGCCTGCGTCCGCCAGCTGACAGGCGTGATGGGCCACGACGCCTCCGGCACGGAGGAGTCCTTCGAGGGCGGGCTGCTCGAATATCCGCACTACACCAGGCCCCGCGAGTTCGAGGGGCTGACGATCCCTCCGGTGCTGCTGTCGGGCGACCACGGCGCCGTCCGGCGCTGGCGGCGCGAGGTGGCGCTCGGACTGACCCGCGAGCGTCGTCCCGATCTCCTGCCCGACGCCCTCGCGGGGGCGGGACGCCCGTGAGCTGGTCGCCGCAGCAGGACGCGGCGCTGCGCGCCGTCGCCGCCTGGATCAAGCGAGGCGAGCCCCAGGTGTTCCGCCTCTTCGGCTACGCTGGCACCGGCAAGACCACGCTGGCGAAGCAGCTCGCCAGCGACATCGACGGCGAGGTGTGCTTCGCCGCCTACACGGGGAAGGCCGCCCTGGTCCTGCGCGGAAAGGGCTGCCGCGAGGCGCGCACCATCCACTCGATGATCTACCGGATGCGCGAGAGCGAGGACGACCAGCCGACCTTCGTGCTCAACGACGGCTCCGCGGCATCGCGCGCCGACCTCATCGTCATCGACGAGTGCTCGATGGTCGACGAGGAGCTGGGCCGTGACCTCCTGTCCTTCGGCAAGCCGGTGCTGGTGCTGGGCGACCCCGCGCAGCTGCCGCCGGTGAAGGGCGGCGGCTACTTCACCGACGCCGAGCCCGACGTGATGCTGACCGAGGTGCACCGCCAGGCCGCCGACAACCCGATCATCCGCCTGTCGATGATGGCGCGCGAGGGCACGCGCATCCCGCGCGGACGCTACGGCGACAGCGAGGTGCTGCACCGCGACCGCATCGACGCCGCGACGGTGCGGGGCGCCGACCAGGTGCTCGTCGGCACCAACAAGTCGCGGCGCGGCTACAACGCCCGGCTGCGCTCGCTCGCCGGCCACACCGACCCGAACCCGCAGGCCGGCGAGAAGCTCGTCTGCCTGAGGAACGACAAGACCAAGGGCCTCCTCAACGGCGGCCTGTGGAACGTGAAGAGCGTCGGCACGCCGCGCGCCGGCAAGCTGCGCTACACCGTGGCGCCCGAGGACGACGCCGGCGCCAAGGCGACGCGCATCGCGGTGCGCCCCGAATACTTCTCCGCCGGCGAGGAGGGCGTGCCGCCGGCCTTCCGCCGCGGCTCGGACGCCTTCGACTACGGCTACGTCCTCACCGTGCACAAGGCGCAGGGGTCGCAGTGGGACGGCGTGGTGCTGTTCGACGAATCCTGGGCCTTCCGCGAGCACCGCGACCGCTGGCTGTACACCGGGATCACACGGGCGGCGGAGCGGCTGGTGATCGTGCTGTGACGGGGTGGCGTCAGCGTGCTCGCCGCCATGCCACCCAGTCGACCTCCTCGGACGCGAGGACGTCGATGTCACCCAAATCGATCTGGTCGAGGAACAGCACGAGGTTTGTGCTGGGATCGCGGGCGCTCGGCACCAGCAGGCCGTCGAAGCCGAGGAAGCGCGCCGCCGCGGCGATCGCCTGCGTCCGCGCGTAATCGAGGGTGGGATAGAGCGCCGGCACGACGCCGAGCGGCGCCAGCTCGGCGAAGCTCACCAAGCGCAACGTGTTCTTCGTCGCGACGCGCAGCCGGTGGGTCACGTGCCGCGCCTTGGACGGCCAGATCGGCTCCAGCGAGAGGCGATAGCCGATCTCGGCGAGCGAGCCTTCGCGCTCCAGGCTGGTGTACAGCACCTCGAAGGCGCCGGCCGGACTCCATCGGCCGTCGGCGCTGGAGCCGCGCAGCGGCTCGCGCCCCCACCACGTTGTGCGCCACGCCTCACCCGAGAACGCCTCGGTCGCGGCGCCTTCCAGCGCGTCGAGAAGGTCGCGATCGTGGAGGTGCGGGGGCATGGTTTAGCTGTAGGTCGAGTCGCGCAGGCTCTCGATGACGCCGAGCACCCGGTCAGCCTGCCCATCGTGGATCAGCTCGATCGCGCGCGCGCCTTCGAGCAACGGGTGCTTGGCGTAGAGCCAGAGCCGCGTCTCCTCCGGCGAGTAGAACTCCGTCAGCCGGTCGACGACGTAGCGCAGGTCCGAGATCAGGAGCTGCGTCTTGGGATGCGGCGAGGCCGAGCCTGCCGTCCAGCGCGAGACGGTGGCCGGCGACACGGCCGTCACATTGGCGACGTCGCTGCCCTTCAGCCCGCCACGCTGGCGGAGATCATCGAGGATGCGGGCGACTGCGGTGGACAAGAACGGCTTCCTCATGCGGACTTCGGCGGGGGCCGAGCGGACGCTGCAGTGATGCTCGATCTATCATCGTTTCGCTTTCAGGAGCCACAAGCGTGAAACGAAAAGCTTTGCGAGCAGGGTTGTGACCCTCTCCCTGATGATCCAGGGCACCGGCTCCGACGTCGGCAAGTCGCTCGTCGTCGTCGGGCTCGCTCGCGCCTTCGCCGACCGCGGCTTCGCCGTTCGCCCGTTCAAGCCGCAGAACATGAGCAACAACGCCGCCGTCACCGCCGATGGCGGCGAGATCGGGCGGGCGCAGTGGCTGCAGGCCCGCGCCTGCCGCGTCGCGCCCAGCGTGCATATGAACCCCGTGCTGCTGAAGCCGCAGAGCGGCACCGGCTCGCAGGTCGTGGTGCAGGGCAGGGTGGCGGGGCAGGCGGAGGCGCGGGCCTACCAGGGG
>CALMRL010000430.1 GCA_937873345.1 uncultured Beijerinckiaceae bacterium
CGGCCGGCCGGCGCGAAGCGGATCGTGGCGCCGAGCGGACCGGCGATCGCGCCGGGCGGCATCGCCACGCTGCCCTTGCCGGATCGCACGATGCCGCCGGCCGCCGTGGCGGTGACGGTGCGGCCGTCCGCCAGCGCGGTGTTGCGGGCGTCGCGCAGCATGGCCGTGACGTCCATCGCGGCGACGCGCAAGACGCCAGGACCGATCGGACGAACGAGGCCGGGCATGGCGATGGCGGCGATCAGGGCGATCATCAGAAGCGCGATCATCACCTCGACCAGGGCGAAGCCGCCCTGCCCGTCGCGATCTCCATCCCGTTCCGCATCCGTCATCGGCGATCTCCTCAATCGGAGCCGATCGCGGCCTGGCTCGTGCTGCCGCCCTTGCCGTCCGGCCCGGCGGAGGTGATCGCGTAGGGGCCGGTCTTGCCGGGCACGTGGTAGCTGTAGGGGTTGCCCCAGGGATCGACCGGCACGTTGGCCTGCTTGAGGTAGGGGCCGGCCCAGTGCGGCTCCGAGGCCGGGCGCCGCACCAGCGCCTCCAGCCCCTCGCTGTTGGTTGGGTAGCGGGCGTTGTCGAGGAAGTAGAGGTCGAGCGCCGCGTTGAAGGACTCGATCTGCAGGTGCGCCGTGCGCTCGCGCGAGCTCGACAGGTAGCCGAGCACGCGCGGTCCCACCAGGCCCATCACCAGGCCGAGGATGACGAGAACCACAAGCAGCTCGACGAGGGTGAAGCCGCCGGTGGTGTCGCGAGGCGCGCGGATGGGCGGGCGGCGTTTCGATGCGAAGGGAAGGACCATGGGCAACGCCTCTATTTCAACAGGTCGTTGACGCTCATCAACGCCGTCATGACCGAGATGATCAGCCAAGCGATGAGGATGGACACGAGGATCATCGTCGCGGGGCCGATCACCGCGATGGCGCGGGTCAGCGCGGTGTCGAGCCTCGCTTCATAGAACACGGCGACGCGGCTGGCGCTATCGGGCAGGCGCCCCGAATCCTCGCCGACCCGCAGCATCCGGACGACATGCCGCGGCAGGAAGGAGCGACTTTCCAGCGCCTCCGACAGGCGACGGCCCTTGCGCACGTCGGCGACGACGCCGTCGACCTCCAGCATGTAGGCCGGCAGCCGCACCAGGTCGCGCAGCAGGCGCAGCGCCGTCGAGATGTCGACGCCGTTGCCGAGCAGCACGGCGAGCGTGCGGCAGAACTGCACCGTGACCTCGTGGCGGAACACGGTGCGCGCCACCGGCAGCTTGGCGACGAGCTGCAGCCATAGGCCACGGCTGGCGCCGAGCCTGCCGAGCGCGATCAGGGAGAGCGCCGCGGCGCCGAGGCCGATCGTGATGTCCTGGCCGTGGGTACGCAGGAAGCGCGACGCGTTGAACACCATCAGCGCCGTCGGGTCGACCTTGTCGCGGAAGCCCTCCAAGGCCGTCTCGAACTGCGGGATCACGTAGGTGAAGATGAACACCATCGCCGACAGGGCGGCGATGACGAGAAAGGCGGGGTAGGACACCGCCCCGACGAGCTTCTTGCGCAGCCGCTCGACGCGCTGGCGCTCCTCGGCGAGGCTCGCCAGCGCCTTGTCCAGCCGGCCGGTGGCCTCAGCCACCTCGACCATCTTGACGTAGACGGGCGAGAACAGCCGCGGGTGCTCGGCGAGCGCCGCCGAGAAGGTCTTGCCGCTGGCGATAGCGCGGTGCAGTTCGCGCAGCACGCGGACGCGCCAGCCGCGCGAGTCCATCTGGCTCAGAAGCACCAGCGCCTCGGACAGCATGACGCCGCCCTGCAGCAGCATCACGATGTCGAGCGTCAACGCCGTGACGTCCTCGCTCTTGGGCTCCGGCGTGAGCATCTCGCGCAGGGTGCGGCCCGCCCCGGCGCGCGATTCCCGAGCCTCGATCGGCAGGAAGCCGGCGCGGTTCAGCTCGGCGATGACGTCGCCGCGGTTGCCGCCGTCCATCGTGCCGGTGAGGCGACGGCCGCTGCCGTCGAGGGCTTCGTAGCGGAAGCGCGGCATCGGCCCTCCTCAGCCCCCGCCGAGGCGGGGCAGCGCCTGCTCGACGAGCCAGACGCCCCACAGCGCCGGCGCCAGCAC
>CALMRL010000431.1 GCA_937873345.1 uncultured Beijerinckiaceae bacterium
GCCGGCCCGATCGGCTGCGAGCGTCATCTCGGCCTTCCCCGGCCAGACCCGCGCCGTCCACCGGACGCCTCTCGATTGCAGTGCGACGCCATCCCCGATCCTCGCCCGCGCCCGGCGTCAGCCGCGCTCATGCCTTCTCCGCGTCCCTGATTGATTCACTCTGCGCCGGGAAGATGCAAGTGACGGTGGTCCCTTCGCCCGGCGCCGAGTCGATCAGCACCCGGCCGTGGTGCAGCTCGACGAAGCTCTTCACGATCGACAGGCCGAGGCCGACGCCGCGGTGCCGCGATCCGGAGACGTTGGAGTGGAAGCGATCGAAGACGTGGGCGAGCGCGTCGTGGGGGATGCCGCGGCCCTGGTCGGAGACCTTGAACACGATCTCATCGCCGCGGCGCAGCGCGGCGAGCGTCACCGTCTGCCCGGGCTGCGAGAAGCCGATGGCGTTGGACAGGAGGTTGAAGAGCACCTGGCGGACGCGCTTTCCGTCGGCGCGGAAGCTGCCGATGTCGGGGAGCGCGACGATCTGCAGGTGCAGCGGCACGTCGGTGAGCCTGTCCTGCACGCCCTCCGCGGCAGCGCGGATGGTTTCCAGCACGTCGATGGGCTTGAGGTTGAGTTCCAGCGCGCCGGTGTCGATCGTCGCGAGGTCGAGGATGTCGTTGATGATGGCGTGCAGCGCCGCCGAGGACTTCACGACGTAGGAGAGATACTCGCTCTGCTTCGGGTTCAGCGGGCCCACCGTGCCGCCGGAGAGCAGCTGCGAGAAGCCGATGATGTTGGTGAGCGGCGAGCGCAGCTCGTAGGAGAAGTGGTGCACGAAGTCGTTGCGCAGCTTCTCGGTGGCGAGCAGCGCCTGGTTGCGCTCGGTCAAGGCGCGCTCGACGTTCACGCTCGCCGTGGTGTCGGTGAAGGTCAGCAGCGTCGCCCCATCGGGCAGCGGCGCGGCGGTGCAGTCGACGATCGTGCCGTTCAGGCAGCCAAGGCGGCGGTCGAGCCCGGTGCGATGGTCGTGGAAGCCGGCCACCGCCATGCGCAACGCCGCCCAGGGCTCTGGCTCGGGGGCGAGGATGCCGCACAGCTCGGCGATGCGGTCGATGTGCGGCTTGCCGTCGAGCTCGGCATGGCCGATCCGCCACAGCGCGGCGAAGGCGTCGTTGCTGAGCTTCAGGCGACCGTCGGTGCCGAATACGGCCACGCCTTCCTTGAGCGTGTCCAGCGTCTCGCGCTGAACGCGGGTCTGGGCGTTGAACTGCGACTCCAGGTGGAAGTGCGCGGAAACGTCGTCGAACAGGTAGGTGACGCCGCTCTGCGGATTGGGGTTGATCACGGCGCGCAACGTGCGCCCGTCGGGCAGGTACCAAACCTGCTCCGCCGTGTCGGGCAGCTGGTAGGCGGCGAGATGCGCCTCCTTCCACGAGCGGAAATCGGCCTGCTCCGGCAGAAGGCGACGCGCACGCAACCGGTCCAGCACCTCGGACTCCGAAGGATGGCTTTCGAGGAAAGCCTCGTCGAAGGCCCAGAGCGCGCGGTATGCGGCATTGTGGAAGACGAGCTGCTTGCGCCGGTCGAAGATGGCGACGGCGGTGGACAGCTGGTCAAGGGTCCGGGCGTGCGCCTTCATCATCTCCGCGAGATCGATGCGCGCGGCCTCCACCTCGGACACGTCGAAGGCGATGCCGATCGACGCGCCCGACCCTTGCGGCACCTCGACGACATCGAGGGCGCGGCGCCAGCCCGCAACCACGGCGGCGGCGCGGGCGCGATACACTTGGCCCTGCTCCCGGCACGCCGCGGCGGCGTCGCGCGTGGCGCTTTCCAGGAGTTCGGTTCCCCGGACGATCGCCTCCTCCCGGCCGACGGCCTCGACGGCGCGAGCATAGGCGACATTGACCCAGCCAAGCTTCGCCGCCTCGTCGCGCGTCCAGGCCGGACAGGGGATCGCGTCCAGCAGCGCGCGGGCGGCGTCGAGATCGGCGATCGCACGGTCCTGCACGGCATGCAGCCGGCTGTTCTCGAGACGGTCGCCCGAGACGTCACGCAATCGCATCACGGCGCAGCCGGCGATGGCGCGTCCCTCGATCTCGAGATGCCGGCCTGCGAGCGTCGTCGCCGCAAGGCGGAAAGCCTCGCCGTTCTCGCGCAGCCGGTCAGCCCGCACGGCCAGATGTCCGGCCTCGGCAGCCGGCAGCCAGGAGGCGGCGTCGAGCGCGGCGCCGCTCTCGCCGATCAGCGAGAGGTCGCCCTCGATCTCGGGACCATCGGTGCGCAGGCCCCAGGCGATCACCAGCTGCGGCTCGATGGCGAGAAAGGTCTCGGCGCGGTCGAGCCGATGGCGCACCTCGTTCAGGGCCGCGACAAGCGCCGCCTCACGCCCCTGCGACCTGCGCCGCCCGGCGAGATAGACGAGCGCCACCGCGGCGAAGAACAGGGTGAGGCCGAACAGGGCAGCGAAGGCGAGCGCGGCGGCCCCGTCCTGCTCGGCGATGACGAAGCGGTGCGTCACCGCCTGCGCCCGCCCGGCCGTCGGTGCCAGGACCAGCACGCTCAGCAGCGGGACGACGAGCGAGGTCGAAGCCGGCAGCGGCACCTCGGCGGACTCGGCCTGTCGACACGCAAAAGGGAATACGGCACAGCCCTGCCGTTCGCGCATCCACAGCCCCGTCGCAGCCCGCCAACCCGATTCGCGGCAGTGTAGCGAGCGCGGCGGGGATTGAGAATCGAACGACGGTCCCCACCCCCCCTCCACTGCGCGACGACGATGGTTAGGCCGGCGGTGTGATGTTTGCGCCGCGATCCGCCGGACGCTCAGCGCGACACGATCCGCTGCCAGGCGGGCGGCATTTCATCGTCGGGCAGAGGGTCTTCGAAGCGGACCAGCACTGTGCGGCCGTCCGGCGGCATGCGCTGCGGGCGGGATGCGAAGGCGAGAGCCCTGCCTGCCGGCAGCGTCGCGGCGGGCGGGCTCTCGCTCCAGCGGACCAGGATCGCGCCGGCGGCGCGGACCTCGAAGGCGAGTCGCGGCACTGCGATCCGGCCGTGCGCCACGTTGCGGATCTCGCCGCCGATCGTGACGTCGGCCGGGCTGGCCTCATCGCGGATCGACGCGAGACGGGCGAAGCGCAGGCCACGCAGGTTCACCGGCCAGCCGATGGCGGCATAGAGCGCGGCGGGGCGCGGCACCGTGCGCACCACGGCGGCGCGGGCGCCGACGCCGGCGACGGCGATCCCTGCCACCGCCAGCGCGGCCAGGCCCGCGCGGACCCGACGGAGCCACGCATCGGAAGGTGCGGCGCGTCCCGCAGCAAGCGCCTTCGGATCGAAGCGCCGGG
>CALMRL010000432.1 GCA_937873345.1 uncultured Beijerinckiaceae bacterium
CTGCAGCGCCGGGCGAGGACCCTCAGGCTCTCTTGACGATGCTGTCTCGCTCGACCGACCGCCGCTGTCGTCGCGTCGCCGTGCCGAACCTGGCCCTGAGCCGCGTCCTTCCACTCAGGTGAAAAGACCACACCATCAAACCATGGGACAAAACACAAGCGGCGCCAATGGCGGCCTCAACCGGCTGGCGGCTGTGCCGGGGCCTGCGCGGCCCGCGTCAGTCCGTGAAGGCGTAAGCGCAAACCTTGTTGCCGGCCGGGTCGCGGAGATAAGCGGCATAGGCGCCCGGCAGATGGCTGCGTGCGCCGGGGGCGCCCTCGTTGGCTCCTCCGTTGGCGAGTCCAGCTGCATGGAAGGCATCGACGTCGGCTGTGGTCGCGGCCGCGAAACCAACGGTCGCACCGTTGCTCGACGCTGCCTGTCCATTGCCGGGTCGCGCGATGATGAACGCGGGCTTGTCCTTGCCGTACAGAATCCAATCATTGCCGAATGGCCCGAGGTTCTTCACGCCCAGCGGCGCCAGCGCCGCATCGTAGAATTTCGCCGAGGAGGCGACATTCTCGGCCCCGAGGAAGACGTGGGAGAAAACACCGTCACCGGAGATCACAGCCATGCGTCACGATCCTTTGAGGTTTGCTGCGCCGGCGCTAGCGCCGACGTCACGGCGTAGCGTCTCGTGGATATGGGCTTCGGTGTCAATCGCCATGTGATCCGGCGAGGAAGGAGCGCTCCAGTGGCTCCATGAGCCTTCATCATCGATCATGCCGGCAGAGGCGTAGGATGTCGGAGATGAGTGATTGTCAGCCGGTCGGACCGCGCGGATGCGCCGACGATGCGATGGCCAGAACGCTCGTCGCGCGGTCGGCCGTCCTCGACGACGTCATCTTGAGCGTGAAAGGCTTGAGGGCGGTTTCCTCGATCGTCCATGCGCCTTGGCGGTCGGCTTCGACGACGAGAACGTCGCCGAGGCAGACCGTCACGGGCCGACGGCCGTTGCGCGTGAACTGTGCCAGCGTCGCCTGTTCAAGGCATGGACAGCGAGGGCAGCATCGACCTTTCGATCCGGAAGTCGGCATCGTGATCGATTTCGAGGATATAGCTGTCGCTCCGCGCCGTTCATCCCAGCAGCGCGAGGCGGCGTTCCAGCGTCGTCGTCATGCCGCTCGGACCCTGGTGCGACGGCGTCACCATGCCCCGTCGAGGAGGCACCGCATGAACGTAGGTGCCCCTGGGCGGCGCCGCCTGGACGTAGCCTTCGGCGATCAGTCGTTCATCCGGCGAGGCGACGATCGCGGGTCGAGCGTCGATGCGCGCCTGTGTCGCTCTTTGTCCGCCGGATGACATAGTGAACTGATCCTGCGACATCATGTATCATTTGTTAGGGACTAACTCGCATGCGGGGCCTGTCGTGGATTGTACGAACGAGCTGCTGCAGCTCGCCCACCTGATGCGCGTAGGCGCCGAAACCTCCCGGCTGATCGCATCGCTCCGCGCGAGCGACATGGACGCGATCGAGAGGCTGGCGGACAGGGCGGACGAGATGGCCCGCGAGCTGGAGGAGATCGCCGAAACGCGCGCGCCGTCCTTCTGACGTCATCCGTCGTCCGCGCTACCCGCTTGTGGCAGGCAGCACACGTGGCGGCCGGACACGCGCGCGACGCGCTGCCGACGGTCTTTGAATCGAGTGCGCAGCTGCGCTCGATCGCCGATGCCTACGCCGGCAGCGATGGCCACGGGCGCTTCGTGGCGGACTTCATCAAGGTCTGGAACAAGGTCATGATGCTCGACCGCTACGACGTCAAAGGCTACAGGCGCCATGGGCCGATGCGGCGTAAGCAGGTCTCTCACGCAAGGAACGGGATCGCCGAAGGGGTGGTCCCGATCCTGCGGCAAGGACGTCGTTCGCACCTGCGATCGGCATGCCGTCTACGCTTGTCGTCCGGTAGCGGTACGGTGGGCTTCGCCGTCACGGAGCCGGACGCCACCGGGCAGACGCGATGGTGCGGTATGGCGGCATAGCTCCGAGCGAGGAGTCCGGCCGGACGAGCGGCATGGGATGTGGTGTCAGCCCGCGCCGGCCAGTCTCGTCCCCTTGCCAATAACCGATCGTCAACGAGCCTCATCTATCAAGGAGTCCCGAACAGAACCGATCGAAAGCCGCGCATTGAAGATCGTGCATATCGCCCTCGGCGGTTGCTTGAAGGGTTTTCCTGTCGCCTACGGGCTGACGGAGGATACCGGGGGCCACATCGCCTACGTCCTCGGTGCGGCGATGGCGCAAGGATCGCTGCGGTCGGTCACCGGCGTCACGATCCTGACGCGGCTGTTCGAGGGCGACGGCGTCGATGCCGTGCACGCCCAGGCGGTCGAGCGCCTCTCGGAAAAGGTCGCGATCCGGCGCCTCGCGACGGCCAACCGCGCCTACCTCGAGAAGGCCGCTCTGGCGGCCGAACTCGACGCCTTCACCGAAGCCGCGCTGCGCGCGCTGGAGATCGACCGCCCCGACGTGATCCACGCGCATTTCGCCGACGCGGCGCGCGTGGCGATGGCGGCGCGCCGGCGCCTGGGCATCCCCTTCGTCTACACCCCGCACTCGCTCGCCCTGCAGAAGGGCGCGAACCACGTCGAGCCGCGCGTCAGCGACGAGCGCGCCGCGCTCGCAGCCGCCGACGCGGTCGTCGTGTCCTCGCGCGACGAGATCGAGCGGCAGGTCGCAGCCTACGAGGTCGCGGGCATCGGGCGCAGGCTGCACCGCCTGCCGCCTGGCCCTCCGTCCTGCCCCGCGGACGACGACGTGCAGATGCCGGGCTGGCTCGCCGCCGGCCTCGCCGAGCCGGAACGGCCGATGGTGCTCGCCATCGCCAGGCCTGTTCGCCGGAAGAACCTCCTCGCCCTGGTCGAGGCCTTCGCCGGCAGCGACGCGCTGCGGGCCCGCGCCAACCTGGTGATCCTCGCCGGTCAGCCCGATCGCAAGCGTCCGACCGGCGAGGAGGCGAGCGTGCTCGCCGGGATCGCCGCCGTGCTGGACGATCCCCGCCTCGCGGGCATCGCCGTGCGCGCCGGCCATCACAGCCACGCCGAGGTGCGGGCGCTGTACCGGCGGGCGCAGGCGCTCGGCGGCGTCTTCGTCAACCCCGCCGCGCACGAGCCCTTCGGCCTGACCCTGCTGGAGGCGGCCGAGGCCGGGCTGCCGGTGGTGGCGACGTGCAACGGTGGGCCCAGGGACATCGTCGAGGCGATCGGCCACGGCCTGCTCATCGACCCCCACGACCGCGCCGCCATCGCCGCCGCCTGCCTGCGCGTCATCGGCGACGCCGGGCTGCGCCGCGCCTTGAGCGAGGCGGCGCTGCGCAACGCCGGCCTGTTCTCCTGGTCGCGCTACGCCGAGCGCTCGGTGACGCTTCACGGCCGCCTCCAGCAGGGTCAGGC
>CALMRL010000433.1 GCA_937873345.1 uncultured Beijerinckiaceae bacterium
GCCCTATCTCTACCCCATCCCCGCGAGGCCGCCCGATGACGCGAACGCCGCCGAAGATCTCGCTCCTCCTCGCCGACGTCGACGGCACCCTCGTCACCCACGAGAAGGCTCTGACCGAGCGGGCGAAGAAGGCCGTCGGGGACCTGCGCGCGGCCGGCATCCGCTTCGCCATCACAAGCGGACGGCCGCCCAAGGGCATGGAGATGGTGATCGGGCCGCTCGGCATCGACACGCCGGTCGCCGGCTTCAACGGCGGGCTGTTCACCGACCCTCAGCTGAAGACGATTGCCGAGCGAAAGGTGCCGCGCGACATCGCTCGCCAGGTAGTGACGATGATCGGTGAGGCCGGTCTCGACGTCTGGCTCTACGCCGGCAGCGACTGGCTCGTTCACAAGGAGGACGCGCCCCACGTCGCCCGCGAGCAGAAGACCGTGCAGTTCCCGCCCAAGGTCGTCGCCGACTTCTCCGACCGGCTCGGCGACGCGGTGAAGATCGTCGGCGTTTCCGACGACCACGATGCGATCACGGCCTGCGCCAGGCAGGTGCAGGAGGCGTTCGGTGATAAGGTGACCGCGGCGCTGTCGCAGCCGTACTACCTCGACGTCACCCACCCGCAGGCCAACAAGGGCGGCGTGGTGGAGGAGCTGTCGAAGAGGCTCGGCATCCCGGCGGAGGAGATCGCCACCATCGGCGACATGCCCAACGACGTCTCGATGTTCAAGCGCGGCGGCTTCGCCATCGCGATGGGCAACGCCGACGACGAGGTAAAGGGGCAGGCCGACGTGGTGACAAAGGATTGCGACAGCGAGGGCTTTGCCATAGCCGTCGAGACCTATCTGCTCTCGAAGGGACAAGCGAGATGAGCGAGCTCAAGGTCGAGGTCCGGCCGGACAAGGAGTCGCTCTCCGAGTGCCTCGCCGACTGGATCGTCGAGCGCTTCCAGGCCTCCAACGGCCCCTTCGCCCTCAACCTGTCCGGCGGCTCGACGCCGAAGCGGCTCTACGAGGTACTCGCCTCCGACATCGTGCGCACCAAGATCGACTGGCAGCGCGTCCACCTCTTCTTCGGCGACGAGCGCTTCGTGCCGCACGACCATCCCGACTCGAACTATCGGATGGTGCGCGAGGCGCTGATCCGCCACGTGCCGATCCCGGAGGAGAACGTCCACGCCGTCGAGACGGCGCTGCCGACGCCCGAGGACGCCGCCGCCGCCTACGAGCGCACTCTGAAGACCTTCCTCGGCAAGGAGACGCTGGACATCTGGCGCCCCCTCTTCGCCGTCACCCTGCTCGGGCTCGGCGAGGACGGCCACACAGCCTCGCTGTTCCCAGGCACGGCGGCGTTGCGCGAGCGCGACAAGTGGGTGACGGCGGTCGTCGGCGCCAAGCCTGAGCCGAGGATCACCATGACCTTCCCCGTCCTCGATTCGAGCCGAGACGTGGTCTTCCTCGCCGCTGGCGAAGGCAAGCGAGCGATGCTGAAGAAGCTGCTCGCCCGCGACCCCTCGATCCCGGCGAGCAGCGTGGCGTCGCAGGGCGAATGCTTGGTATTCTGCGACGAGGCGGCGTTGGACGATCCGAAGCTCTACGGCTGACCAAGCGCCGCCCCGCGGCGGCGCGACGGCAAGGGCGGCCCGGACGGGATGGCGATCAAGCCCCCATCAGGGTTCCGCCTTGCTCACGGTCGTGTCTTGGCGCGCAGCTCGTCCTCCTTCTCCCCGTAGGCGTCCTGGTCGAGGTACAGTTCGGCCGTCGCCTGGGCGGTGACGGCGTCGTTGGCCCTGTTGCGCCGCGTGTTGGCCATCACGCCATAGACGATCGCCGCCAGCAGGATCAACGCGCCGACGAAAAAGCCGATCTCCAGGCCCATGCTCTTCTCCCGACGCGCTTGCCGCATCCATCCCGCGCGCAACGGGCGACGCCACGGCCCGTTCCGTCCAGGCCGTCGGCGCAACCCCCCTCGCCGTCGCCCGTTCGCTTGTTGCGCGGGCGGGCCGAGCGACCCATCTTCCCGGCAGATCACGAAAGGACGCGGACGACGATGGTGGATTTGGCGATGGGCGGGGATGGCGGCATGCCGCCCGCCGGTGCGATGGCCAGGGCGACGACCACCGCGACCTTTTCCGCCGACGTCCTCGCGGAGTCGCAGCGGCTGCCCGTGCTGGTGCACTTCCTGTCGAAGCGCTCGGAGGGCTGCCGCACGCTGCAGGCCGTGCTGGAGCGGGCGGTCCGTCCACTCGAAGGCAAGCTGAAGCTCATCACCATGGACATCGACGCGCAGCCGCAGATCGCGGGGCGCCTCGGCATTCGCCAAGTGCCGGCGGTCTATGCCTTCCAGCGCGGCCAGCCAGTGGACGGCTTCGTCGGCGCCCTGCCGGAGGCGCAGGTCAAGAGCTTCCTGGAGCGGCTCGTCGGCCCGCTCGACGACAGCCTGGACGAGGCGCTGAGCGAGGCCGATGCCGCTCTTGCCGCCGGCGACGCGCAGACGGCGGTCGCGATCTTCTCCGCCATCTTGGAGCAGGACCCCGAGCATCCCGCCGCGACCGGCGGGATGGCGCGCGCCCTCGTCGGAGCCGGCGACCTCGATGCGGCGCGCGAGCTGCTCGACAGACTCCCCGAGACGGCGGCCAAGGACAAGGCGGTGGTCGCGGCTCGCGCGGCCCTCGACGTCGCCGATCAGGCGAGCGGGCTCGGCGACCTCGCCGACCTCGTCGCCAAGGTGCAGGTGGATCCGGCCGACCATCAGGCGCGCTACGACCTCGCGCTGGCGCTGAACGGCAAGAACAGGCGCGAGGAGGCGGCCGACGCCCTGCTCGCCTCGATCAAGCTCGACCGCGGCTGGAACGACGGCGCCGCCCGCAAGCAGCTGCTGCAGTTCTTCGAGGCCTGGGGCCTGATGGACCCGATGACGCTGGCGGCTCGCAGAAAGCTCTCGACGCTCCTATTCTCATGAGACGGCCGCGCGTCTGGCGCGGTGCATAGGAACATTCGATGTCCTCTCCGTCCGCCGCGCTCGGTCTTGAGCGCATGCCGAGCGCGCTGCCGCTCTTTCCCCTGTCGGGCGCGTTGCTGCTGCCTCGTGGGCAGCTGCCGCTCAACATCTTCGAGCCGCGCTACCTCGCGATGATCGACGATGCCCTGAAGTCGCACCGGATGATCGGGATGATCCAGCCCGATCTCAAGGCCAACGAGGAGCAGCGTACTCCTTCGCTGTGCGGGGTCGGCTGCGCCGGGCGCATCACGCAGTACGCCGAGACGGACGACGGCCGCTACATCGTCATGCTGACCGGGGTTGCGCGCTTCGCGATGGCCGAGGAGATCGCCGCGGTCACCCCCTACCGTCAGGGCCGCGTCGACTTCGGGCGCTTCGCGTCCGATTTCCAGCCTCGCGTCGGCGAGGAGAGCGTCGATCGCGGCGGCGTGCTGAAGGCGCTGCGCGAGTTCGCCGAGCTGCGCAACCTGCAGATCGACTGGGACTCGATCAACGAGGCGCCGAACGAGGCCCTGGTCAACGCCCTGTCGATGATGAGCCCTTTCGGCCCGCGCGAGAAGCAGGCGCTGCTGGAGGCCGACGACCTCAAGGGCCGCGCCGAGGTGCTGGTGGCGATCACCGAGATCGAGGTGGCGCGTGGACAGAACGCGCCGTCCTCGCTGCAGTAGGGGACCTGCTCGATGGACAATGCTCCGACCGCACCCGAGGCGACCTGCATCGATCCGCGCCTGCTCGAAATCCTGGTCTGCCCGCTGACCAAGACGGTGTTGGAGTACGATCGTTCGGCGCAGGAACTGGTGTCGCGCGCCGCCCGCCTCGCCTATCCCATCCGCGACGGCATCCCGATCATGCTGCCGGAGGAGGCTCGCCCGATCGAGGGGTGAGGCCCCGACTTGCGGGCCGACAGGGTTGCTGCCGCCCGTCCCGTCTGTCAGGAAGGCGCCATGTCGACCCACGAGATGGATAAGGCCGGCCCGGGCGTTTCGGGCGCGGTGCCGCGTCAGCTGCCGCCCGGCCTGAAGTACGCGCTGGAGTTCGGCCCTCTCGCGCTGTTCCTGCTCGCGAACTCGCGTCCGAAGCTGTTCGCGCCGATTCTGCGCCCCTTTGTGTCGGCGGAGATGCTGACCGGCGACAATGCCGGTCTGCTCACCGCCACGGCGATGCTGATGCTGGCCTCCGTGCTGGCGCTCGCGATCTCGTTCGCCAAGATCCGCCGCCTGCCGATCGTGCCTCTGGTCACGGCGGTGATGGTGCTCGTGTTCGGCGGGCTGACGCTGTACTTCCACGACAAGAGCTTCATCCAGGTCAAGGTGACGATCATCTACGCCCTGTTCGGCGCGGCGCTGCTCGGCGGGCTGGTGCTAGGGCGTTCGCTGCTCGCGGTGATGCTCGACAGCGCGATGACGTTGACCGAGCGCGGCTGGCGGGTGCTGACGCTGCGCTGGGGCGTGTTCTTCTTAGGCCTCGCCGTGCTGAACGAGGTGATGCGCCGGGCGCTGACCTGGGACCACTGGGTCTTGTTCAAGTTCCCCGGCGCGATGCTGATCGTGCTCGCCTTCACCTTCACCCAGGTGCCCTTCATCATGCGCAACGAGCTGAAGGGCGAGGCGGCCGAGCGCTCGCCCGAGCACATCTGACGCGCTCGCCTCGACGCGCGACAAGGAAAGATCGTACCCCGCCATGGGCTTCAAATGCGGCATCGTCGGCCTGCCGAACGTCGGCAAGTCGACCCTCTTCAACGCCTTGACGCAGACCGCAGCGGCGCAGGCGGCGAACTACCCCTTCTGCACCATCGAGCCCAACGTCGGCGACGTCGCCGTGCCCGACGAGCGGCTGGAGACGCTGGCTGCCATCGCCTCGTCGCGCGAGATCATCCCGACGCGCCTGACCTTCGTCGATATCGCCGGCCTGGTGCGCGGCGCCTCGAAGGGCGAGGGGCTCGGCAACCAGTTCCTCGCCAACATCCGCGAGTGCGACGCCATCGCCCACGTGGTGCGCTGCTTCGAGGACGACGACATCACGCATGTCGAAGGCATCATCGCCCCCGTCGCCGACATCGAGACGGTCGAGACGGAGCTGATGCTCGCCGACCTCGAAAGCCTGGAGAAGCGCGTGCCCGCGCTGGAGAAGAAGGCGAAGACGGGTGGCGACAAGGACGCCAAGGAACTGCTCGACCTGATGAGCCGCTGCCTCGCCCTGCTGCGCGAGGGCCGCCCGGCCCGGTTGGTGGAGGTGAAGCCGGACGAGCGCCGCGCCTTCGCGCAGCTCGGCCTGCTGTCTTCGAAGCCGGTGCTCTACGTCTGCAACGTCGAGGAGGCCTCCGCCGATGCCGGCAACAGCTTCTCCTCGGCCGTCGGCGAAAGGGCCAAGGCGGAGGGCGCGGTGGCGGTCGTCGTCTCCGCCAAGATCGAGAGCGAGATCGTCGTGATGGCGGCCGACGAGCAGGCCGAGTTCCTCGAAGCGGTGGGCTTGAGCGAGCCGGGTCTCAACCGAGTGATCCGCGCCGGCTACCGTCTCCTCGACCTCATCACCTATTTCACCGTCGGCCCGAAGGAGGCGCGGGCCTGGACCGTGCCGCAGGGGACCAAGGGGCCGCAGGCGGCGGGCGTGATCCATTCCGACTTCGAAAAGGGCTACATCCGCGCCGAGACGATCGCCTACGCCGACTACGTCGCCGGCCGCGGCGAGGCCGGTGCGCGGGAAGCGGGGCGCTTCCGGCTGGAGGGCAAGGAATACGTCGTCGCCGACGGCGACGTGCTGCACTTCCGCTTCAACACCTGATCCGCCGGCCCCTGTTTCCAACGGCGCTTGCCGCGCCGCCGCTCAAGCTCCAAACTCGGTGGTGGAGCCATGCATGCAGCCCCTCGACAGAAGCTTGAGCATCGACTTCGAGGCGATCGACCGCAGGATCGAGGCGCGACAGGAAAGGCTCGAAAGCTGCCGCCAGGGCATGGCACTGTCGCGGGCGGCGGTCGCCGTGTCGCTTGGCGTGCTGGTGCTGGTGCTGACGCTTGCCACCTCCTATCGCACGCCGACGGTGGTGTTCTCGGCCTTCGCGGCGCTCGTCGGCGGCACGGTGTGGCTCGGCGCCAGCCGCACTTCGCTGCGGGAGACGCTGGATGAGTTGGCCGACCTCGACGCCGAGAAGAGCCGCATGATCGATCGCGTCGCCGCCCGCAACGGTTGGCGCGACATGACGCCGACGGTGCACTGACCATCTCTTCAGCGCGCTAAGCGTCCCTCTGTGTCTCCGGGCGCCTCAGGTCGCGGTGTGCCATGGATCGACGAGAGGCCGGGCGCCGCCGGCCCACCGCGGTTGTTGGACGCGCCGGCCGGTCCCGCCTCGCCCGGCGGCAGGCCGCTGTTGA
>CALMRL010000434.1 GCA_937873345.1 uncultured Beijerinckiaceae bacterium
ACGCCCGCCCGACCGCGCGCATCGGCGGCATCGCGCATCACCGTGATGTCATAGATCGCCAGCAGCAGCAAACGGGTGCCAATGCCCTCGCGATATATCTTGACCGAGGAGTTCACAGTTGAGCTTTTTGCCTCCGTCCTTGTTGCCGCGATGGATCAAAGCGCTCCCCTCGCTCTGGTCGTTGATGACGACCTGTTCATCCTGATCGATGCCAGCGACATCATCGCCGATGGCGGATCCGCGCCAATTGAGGCGACGACAGTCGCCGCTGCGATCGAGGGCTGGAGCAGCATGCGACCAGGGTGACCCTGCAGTTCACCGACGTGCAGATGCCAGGCGGCCGCGGTCGAAGCCCGGACCGGGCGATCTGCCCGATGGCGCCACCTTTATCGCCAAGCCGTTCGGCGCGCAGATTGTACATGATCACCTGCGCGAGGTATTGCCGAACGAGCAGCAGCCCACGCCCCTACGGCAGTAACCCAAAGCGAGGCTGATGGCCGAGCTGTCGTTCTTGCCCTGGCGGAGCACGACCCGGCGTCTTGATCCTGCACAAGCGACGAAGCGCGGCGGGGTGAGCCTGTTCGGCTCCTATGCTATTGCGCTGTCACGCCGGAACGGCATCCGGTCCGCTGCTGGGTACACGCTGCTTGTCCGCTGATGATGTGACGGCGCTGTCGCGGGACGAGCTTGAAGCCGAGGTGCTGCGCCTGCGAGCGCAGCAGCAGACCTCCGCCACTGCATTTGGTCGCCCCATCCGCACCAGTCCGGCGGGTCACGAGGAGCTGCTGTCTGCGGTCGAGAAGACCCGCATGCCGATGATCCTCATTGATCCGAACCTGCCGGATCATCCGATCATTTTCGCCAACCGTGCCTTCCAGGAGCTGTCCGGTTACAACGCCGACGAGCTGGTCGGGCGAAACTGTCGCTTCCTCCAAGGACCGGACACCGATCCGGTGCAGGTGCAGCGCATCCGCGATGCGCTGCGCGATCGCCAGGAGATCGCGCTCGATATGTTGAACTACCGCCGTGATGGCACCCCCTTCATCAACGAGCTGTATATCAGCCCGGTCTTGGGCGCCGACGGCCGCGTGCTCTACCACTTCGGCAGCCAGCTCGACGTGACGGGCTTCCGCAAGGATCACGCGCAATTGGACTCCGTCGAGCGGCGGCAGCGGGCGGTGTTCTCCAGCTTGGTCGATGTCGCGATCGTCACCACCGACCGCGATGGGCTGGTGATTGACTGGAACGCCGGAGCCGTCACCATCTTCGGTTGGGCCGCCGACGAGATGCGCGGCGAGGACGCGTCTCGCTTCTTCACGCCCGAGGATCGTGCTGGCGACAGGGTCGCCGTGGAGATGCGCCTCGCGCTGCGCGCTGGGCGCGCTTCGGACGAGCGCTGGCACATGCGCAAGGACGGCTCGCGCTTTTGGGCGTCGGGCGAGATGATGCCGCTACGCGATGATGGCGGTGAGCACATCGGCTTCGTCAAAGTCCTGCGCGATCGCACCGACGAGCATCTCGCGGGCAAGGCGTTGCGCAAGGCCGAAGAGCGACGGAAGGCGCTGCTTAGCCTGAGCGACCGCCTCGCCGAGCACGACGATGCGGGCGAGCTGACCGACATCGCCTGTGAGGTGCTCGGCTGCACGCTGGGCGTGCAGCTCGTCGGCTACGGCACCGTCGATCCGGTGGCCGAGACGATCCAAGTCGAACGCGATTGGACGGCTGACGGCGCCAAGTCACTTGCCGGGCTGCTCAGGTTCCGCGACTTCGGGTCGTACATCGACGACATCAAGCGCGGCGAAACCGTCATTGTTACCGACGCCCGTAGCGACCCGCGCACCCGCGAGTACGCATCCGCGCTGGAGGAGCGCAGCGCACGAGCTTTCGTCAACACGCCGGTTTTTGAGCACGGTCGCCTTGTCGCTCTCCTTTACGTCTCGACCCGTGATGCTCGTTCGTGGAGCGAGGAGGACCTCGCCTTCATCCGCGAGGTGGCGGTGCGAACACGCGCCGCGACGGCGCGGCGGCAAGCGGAAGCCGCGTTGCGCGGCAGCGAAGCCGAACTGTGGCAGATGGCCGATGCGCTGCCACTGCTGGTTGGTATCGTTGATCGCACGATGACCTACCGCTTCGCCAACAGCGCCTACAGGCCCTGGCTCGGCTTATCACCCGAGGAGGTGGTCGGCCGCACCATCCCCGAGATCACCGGCGAGGACGGCTACGCCGCGCGCCGCCCGCAGATCGAGAAGGCGCTCGCGGGAGAATCGACGCAGGTGGACGTGCTGTGGCCGACGCCGGACGGGCGGAGACGCATCGCCGACATTCGCTACCTGCCTCGCCGCGACGCGAACGGTGCCAAGGACGGCTTCTACGCCGTGGTGCAGGACGTGACGGAACAGCGCGACGCCGCAGCGCTGCTCCTCAAGCGTGCGGCCACGCTGAGGCGCGAGGTGGCGGAACGTACCGCCGAACTCGATCGCGTCTGGCGGCTCTCTCAGGAACTGCTGGTCGTTGTTCTCCCGGACGGCAGCCTTGCCGCCGTCAACCCGTCATGGTTCGCCCTGCTGGGCTGGACAGAGGAGGAGCTGGTCGGCTCGAAGTTCATCGACTTCACCCATCCCGATGACCTTGAAGCCACACTCGCGGTGTTCGCCAGCGTTTTCGATAATCCGCTGACCGAACCGTACCAATATCGCTTTCGGCAAAAGGACGGGTCGTATCGTTGGTTCGCCTGGACCGCCGCTTTCGAGGACGGCAAGGTCTACGCTTCCGGTCGCGATACTACGGTGGAGCGGCAGCAGGCCGAGCAACTGATCCAGTCGCAGAAGATGGAGGCTGTCGGCCAACTCACCGGCGGCTTGGCGCATGACTTCAACAACCTGCTTGCGGGCATCTCCGGCTCGCTGGAGTTGATGGCGATGCGCATCAGCCAGGGACGGATCAAGGACATCGAGAAATACATGGTCGCCGCGCAGGGGGCTTCACGACGGGCAGCGGCGCTGACCCACCGCCTGCTCGCCTTCTCGCGGCGGCAGACGCTGGCGCCGAAAGCCACCGACGTCAACGCGCTCGTCGGCGGCATGCTCGATCTGATACAGCGCACGGTGGGGCCGAGCATCGAGGTCGGTCCCGTCACCCTGCCGGGTCTGTGGCCCGCGTTGGTGGACCCGTCACAGCTTGAGAACGCGCTGCTCAATCTGTGCATCAACGCCCGCGACGCGATGCCGGGCGGTGGCAGGATCACCATCGAGACCGGTAACCGCTGGATCGACCGGCACGCCGCCCGCCAGCTTGACATGCCAGAGGGGCAGTACCTTTCGCTCTGCGTCACCGACACCGGCACCGGCATGCCGCCCGAGGTGATCGCTAAGGCATTCGACCCCTTCTTCACGACGAAGCCACTCGGCGAGGGTACGGGGCTCGGCTTGTCGATGATCTACGGCTTCGCCAAGCAGTCGGGTGGGCAGGTGCGCATCCACTCGGAGGTCGGCGAGGGTGCAACCGTGTGCATCTACTTGCCCCGGTACGTCGGCGAGGCGGAGGTGGATATGGTAGGACCTGAGAAAGGTCCGGTGCCGCTCGCCGAGGCGGGCGAGACGGTGCTGGTTGTCGATGACGAGCCGACGTTGCGGATGCTGATTGCCGACGTGCTCGACGACCTCGGCTACACCGCGATCGAGGCGGCGGATGGCGCAGGCGGCCTGAAGGTGCTGCAATCGAACGCCCGCATCGACCTGCTCGTCACCGATGTCGGGCTGCCCGGCGGGATGAACGGTCGCCAGATGGCCGACGCCGCCCGCGTCGGACGGCCCGGTCTGAAGGTGCTGTTCATCACCGGCTATGCCGAGAATGCCCTTCTGAGTAACGGCCAACTCGGGCCGGGTATGTCGGTGCTGACCAAGCCATTTCCCGTGGACACGCTAGCCACTCGTATCCGCGAGCTTATCTCTGCTTAAGCGTTACGAACAAAGACAAACAAGTCGAAGTCAGGTGGCGCGAGAATCGGCGTCGATGGTCTGCTACAGCGTCGAGTTGGTCTGAAAGCGGTCAGTCCGTTTTCCACCCACCTACGACGCATCGCTGCCGCAGGGAACGTCTGCTCCAAAGGATAGCCGAAAGCGCCAGCAGTGACCGTGTTGGGCGCAGGCCGGTCAGCGAAGTGGCGGCGCCAACGTCCGCTCTCATGGCCGCGGAGGGTGATCCAAGAGACGGGATGTGATTGGGAAGCGGCTGCTCGACCGTCCTCCGCCATTACAGTCCGTCTCCGCGGACAGGCATGCCGCCGTCGACCTCTCGACAGCGGCGGTGTGCGGGAACGGCGGTGCGGTGACGGCGCACGCGACTACGATTGGCGCGGTCGACGGGATGGAGGTCCGCCCCGGCCCAGTTAGCCGATGCCGGGTGGTCCACCGGTGGCTCTGGCGAGGCCGCCGAGGAGCACGGGGTTGAACTGGGCTCTTCTCTCCTGCCTGTCGCCGGAAGCGCTCCTCGGCCTCGTCAGCGTCCCGGTCGGGGCAGTGTCGACCAGGAAGGGGCTGGACCGCCGGCCCCGCTGCCCGGCCCTCGCGATCGCCGGCGCCGCCCTGCAACGAGGTCGCCGTCGAGCTATCCCTCTGCGCTTTGGGCCGACGCGGACGCCGACGCCAGCACCGCGATGACCTGCGGCCGGCGCGCCGAGATGCGCGCCGCGAAGACTATCCGCTTCACCGAGGGACACGGCCCGCCGCGGCGGAGCACAGGCTCCAGGAACAGCAGCTCGAGGGTGCCGTCGGCATGCCGGTGGACGTAGCCCGGGCAAGTCTCGTGGTCGTGCTGGCGATCGTCGACGAGACCGCGCTGAAGATCGACGAAGTCGAGCCGCCGCCGCCACACGTGGCGGCGCAGGGCATCGAGGGGCGACGGCACAGTGCCCACAGACGCATTGCCCGCCGCGCCCTCCGACGCCATCCCGCCTGCCGCCACTTCGTAGAGGCCGACGTGCGCCGCCTTGCACACCCGAATCGCCCGGCCGAGCTCGCCGCGGCCCCAGGGCAGGATGCCAAGCGCGAGCGCTTCTATGGCCTGCACGCTCAATGGAACCTGAGAACATAGCAGCGGGTCATCTTTTGGTTTGGCCACTTAATCGTGTGAGAGTGCAACGGTGACTGCTCCGTATCGTAGGAACGATTGTGCACCGGTATGATTTCATGGTGCTCGATCAACGAGGCCATGATGAGCGCGTACTTTGCAGGATGATCGTCAAACCAGGCCCTGAAGTCTGCCTCTCTCACGATGTACCTGCGACTGCCATCCTCACGTCGAATGAACCCCTCGTAGCCAACCTCGCCTAGAGCAGTTTCGCTGAACGTCGGCGCAGGGGTGGGGATTCCATCCGGGTC
>CALMRL010000435.1 GCA_937873345.1 uncultured Beijerinckiaceae bacterium
GGGCTACTACTTCTCGAAGCCCTTGTTCCTGCAGCCGCCCCGGCGCCCGGCCGGCTGCAGGAACAAGGGCTTCGAGAAGTAGTAGCCCTGCGCGCAGCCGATCCGCGTCGCCGCCATCAGGTAGGCCAGCTCCTCGTAGGTCTCGACGCCCTCCACCACGATGCGCATGCCGAGCGTCTGGCCCAGCAGCTCGATCATCCTGAGGATCGACTGGTTGCGCGGCTTGCGGTGGATTTCGGTGATGAAGGATCGGTCGACCTTCAGCTCGTCGGCGGTGATCTCGGCCAGCGTCGACAGCGAGGAGTAGCCGACGCCGAAGTCGTCGATCGACACCTTGGCGCCGATCGCGCGGATCGCGGGCAGGATGCGCGCCTGGAACTCGTTGCCGGCGACGAAGGCCTCCTCCGTCAGCTCCAGGATGAAGCGCTCGGGGTATCCGGTGGCGACCAGCGCCTCGATGAAGCGCGCCATGAAGGCGCCGTCGCCGGCCTGGCGGGCGGCGACGTTGAGCGCGATCGTCGCCTCGGGGCCGAAGGCGTCGTTGATCTCGTCGATCTGCTCGGTGACGCGCTCCAGCACCATCAGGGCGATATCGTCCATCAGGCCGAGTTCGATCGCGAGCTTCAGGATCTCGCCCGGCGCGCGGATCTCGCCGTTGACGTCCCGCCAGCGCAGCAGCACCTCGACGCCGACGATGCTGTCGGTGCGGAAGTCGACCTTCGGCTGGAAGGCGCAGAAGATGCGCTTGTCGCGGATCGCGAGGCGCAGGCGCTGCTCCATTTCCATCCGCTCGGCGGCGGCGTGGCCGAGGCTGGCGTCGTAGAGGCAGACGCCGCCCTTGGTGGCGTTCTTGACGCGGTACATCGCGGAGTCGGCGTTGACGCGCAGCACCTCGTAGGAGCGGCCGTGCAGCGGGTACAGGCTGACGCCGATCGAGGCCGAGGTGAAGATCTCGTGGCCGTCGATGAAGAAGGGCTCGCGGAAGCGCTCCGACAGGCGCTCGATCTCGGGGCCCGCCCTGTCGGGGTGGGTGAGCGGCGTCGTCATCAGCACGAACTCGTCGCCGCCGACGCGATCGGCCCGTCCGACCTGCTCGCCCGCGTCGGCGGCGATGCGGCGCACCACCTTGGCC